>NZ_JAUBQS010000010.1:0-151556 GCF_036701355.1 Microcoleus sp. Pol12B3 | reverse complement strand
TCACTGTTCATTGAGGGAGGGGATAGGTTTTATTTTGCACCCTCATTCTCTCCCGGCGCGGTGGCTCTAGTTCTTCTTTGGCCACCGTTCTCATCTTTATTTAGTCTAAACTACAGCTACCAAACCCACCTGCAAAAATACTTGAGTTAATCGCAACTGATTATACCAATTTACTATGAAGATACACTAAATGAGGTTGATGTCTTTCTGGTTGGAACTATATCCTTAGCGTTATATTAAATGCAGCTTCATAGTGAATTGGTATTAGACTCATTTCTCTGGGTGGCCAGAGGCAAAAGTTTAATCATGGTTGATCGACCGGACATGATATTACTCATTGTTCCGCGAGCAGTTTTGATGATTTCGCTAAGTTTTTGTCTATTTTGGATGTTCACGACTCGAAGGTTACTCAACCGTATCTACCAGTCTACTTACGAAGTGATACATCAACTATATTTCCCAGACGACTCAGCCGCCGCCGCGAGTCTATCCATCACCGCTCTACCAACCACGGCTAACTCACTAATTGGTATACATTGAATTTTTTTCAGCAGATCGTTAGTATCTACCGGTTCAAGCATGGGTTTGCCTTCCAGATGAGCGAGCAGCTCTTCAAGTGTAAACCCGGCCCTCACAGCAATCTGAGCCAAATTTTCTGTATCTGGGATGCTCTGACCTTTTTCCCACAACTGAACCGCAGTCGCAGAGACGCCCAGAAGCTTGCCGAATGCCCGCTGACTCATCGAACCGCGAGCTAGTTTGACAATCTCGATCAATTTTTTCTTAGCTTCTGCGTTCACAACTGCCGTCACTACTTAATCCCACATAACTCAGTTTACTTCCCAACTCCTAAATTTTCCACTTGCAATTCATAATTATACTTGACACAAAAGAGGATTGCAAGTACACTAATAATTACAACTTAACTTTTGATAGACCCAAGGAGTCGCTAAACAAATGGTTCTGAGCGAGGAACCCAACATAAGGGGACAGCCCGATCAAACTTTGAAACCGAAGACAGACATCAGGGAAAGTAAAAATGACCAAGAGACGCAATCTAAAAACTCACAAGCCCAGCGGCACCCGTCAAAGCCTCACAGCCTCCGGTTGGCTAAAACCCCAGTGCTGGCAAATCTCCAACATAGAAGCAGCCGAAGCCCTGAGAATGCCTGTAAAACACATAGTGAAAGTCTACCCCAAACAACATCAAGTAATAGTCGTTTACCTGAACAAGAAAGGACAAAAATGCAGTTCCTTTTTCAGCTACAGACTATTTGCCAGATGGCAACAAGAGGCGATCGCAGCAATTGCCAGTTGTCGAAAGCAGCAAATCCTAGCACCTCTAGAAGTCATTGTACAATACGACCTCGAACATTTCAAATATCCAGTGGCGATCGCCGACGCAATTTGGGAGGCTCTACTCAACCATATCTCCCGCGTAACAAGGGAACTGAGGCTGAGCAAACAATGCGCCTAGTCCCCCATCACTCCATCAATTAGTAGAAGCAGCCAACTCAGCCAAACGTTCCTGCTGATCCTGAGAAATGCAAGTTTGAATAATCGCCTCAATATCCCCTTCCAAAACACTATTGAGCGAGAAATTCTCCCCCAAACGGTGGTCCGTAGCCCGATTGTCCTTGTAGTTGTAAGTGCGAATCTTCTCGGAGCGTGAACCAGTACCAACCTGAGCCAAACGCCGCGACTTCACCTCATCCTGCTGCTCCCGCAACTTCATCTCATAGAGCTTAGCCCGCAAAATCTGCATCGCCCGCTCCTTATTCTGCAACTGACTGCGCTCCTCAGTACAGAAAATCCGAATTCCCGTCGGCTTGTGAAACAAATCCGCAGCAGTTTCAACCTTGTTCACGTTTTGACCGCCAGCACCGCCCGATCGAGCTGTACTCATCTCAATATCCTTCGGATCGATGTGAATCTCCACATCATCCACCTCCGGCATCACAGCCACCGTCGCCGTCGAAGTATGCACCCGGCCGCCGGCCTCAGTCACAGGCACTCGCTGCACCCGGTGTACTCCAGCCTCAAACTTCAGCTTGCTGTAAACGCTGTCACCTGTAATTTCCAGAATCACCTCTTTAAAGCCGCCCATTTCCGCCAGCGACTCGCTCACCAACTTCACCTGCCAGCCTTGAGTTTGAGCGTAGCGTGAATACAGCCGCAGCAAATCTCCAGCCCAAATACTAGCCTCATCTCCGCCAGTACCCGCCCGAATTTCCAGCATAATATTCTTGTCATCGTTCGGGTCGCGGGGTAGCAGCAAAACCTTCAAACGACTTTCCAAATTCTCCAGCTTCGCCTCAAGTTCCTGAACTTCCAGCGCCGCCATTTCTTGCATATCTCGATCGCCCGCGGCTTCCTTGAGAACCTGTCGCGCGCCCACCAAATCTTCCTGAGTGGTTTTCCACAGAGCAAAAGTATCGACCACTTCCTCCAAGGACGATCGAGCTTTCGCTACCCGTTGAAACTCTTGATTGTCCCTAGCCACATCCGGGTCAGCCATGCGGCGAGTCAACTCATTAAAAGTTTGCTCTACCGACTTCAATTTATCCAGCAAATAAGATTCAGCCATTGTCAGTTGTCCTTTGTCAATCGATTTTAGATTTTAGATTTTAGATTTTAGATTTTAGATTTGAAGAACAGTTGGGATAGACTCTCGATCGAACTCAACTGCCTGCATAGCAAGTCTTCAATCTAAACTCTCCAATCCGAGGGCGGATCGATTTTAGATTTTAGATTTTAGATTTTAGATTTTAGAACTCAAGAGCAGTTAGGATAGATGTCGATCAAACTCTACTCGATCGAACTCAACTGCCAGCCTTAGCAAGTCTTCAATCTAAAATCTAAAATCCGAAGGCGGTAAGTTGCCAGTAGAAAGAACTACTCTCAACAAACTGCGGACAAATGACAATCCGGCTACTTCTTCTTTTTGCCTTTACCAGCAGCCTTAGAAGCATCTGCTTTGGGTTCTTCCATTTTCAGGGGTCCAGAGGAAGCATCTGCCTTCGGCATTTCTACCTCGCTCATGCCGTATTTCCGCATAAAGCGCTCGACACGACCTTCAGTATCAATAATCTTCTGAGTGCCAGTATAAAAAGGATGATTTCCCGACCAGACATCAACTTGAAGCTTTGGTCTAGTTGAACCCACAGTCATCACCAGTTCCCCGTTGCAATAAACCTGAGATTCGGGATACCACTCAGGGTGAATGCCATCTTTTGCCATTGTTTTTTACTCTCTAATTTTTGACTTTACAACCATTTTAGCTGCCGCAGGACTTCTAAACCAACAACAGCACCAATTTTGTCTTATACCTTTTGTAACCAGGAATTAGGAATCGGAAATAAAATTGAAAAAAAGGCAGATAAAATCTGAATGATTCTTGCCTTTTCTTTCTACCTTCTTCCGTCAATCCGTCAATCCGAACTTCCGTTACATCCGTTACATCCGTTACATCCGTTAAAAAATCCGTTGCCGAACTTCCATTACATCCGTTACATCCGTTACATCCGTTAAAAAATCCGTTGCCGAACTTCCCTCGATTACCGCTTCGAGTATTGAGGAGCTTTGCGAGCTTTGCGCAAACCGTACTTTTTCCGTTCTTTGGCCCGCGGGTCGCGAGTCAAATAGCCCTCAGTCTTCAGAGGCTTGCGGTTGTCAGGGTCTAATTGACAAAGTGCTCTAGCGACACCCAAGCGAATCGAGTCAGCCTGACCTGTCAAGCCACCGCCTTCGACTTTTACCAAAATGTCGTACTCATTTTCCAGACCCAAAGTTTCCAGAGGGGCCTTAGCGAGAGCCAAATAAGTAGGGTTGAATTGCAGGTACAAATCCCCCTCTTTACCATTGACAGTCAGTATGCCAGTGCCGGGAACCAAGCGCACCCGCGCTACGGAACGCTTGCGGCGGCCGGTACCCCAGTACACAGCGCGGCCCGATGTATCTGTTGCTTGCATTACTCATTTCCTCCCGGAATCGTGTGAACAATTAATTCTTCTGGTTTTTGAGCTTGGTGCGGGTGGTTGGGGCCAGCGTACACCTTCAGTTTAGTAAACAGTTGTCTGCCCAGAGAAGTGTGAGGCAGCATTCCTCGTATAGCTTCTTCGACAATTCTTTCGGGCAAACGTGCTTGCAATTTGGCAAAAGTTTCTGTTTTCATGCCACCCGGTCTTCCAGAATGGCGGCGGTAGATTTTCTGGGTGCGTTTTTTGCCAGTAACAGCGATTTTGTCAGCATTGATGACTATTACGAAGTCGCCGGTATCCATAGAAGGAGTGTAAGTCGGTTTGTGTTTCCCCCGGAGGTACATGGCAACTTCAGTTGCCAGACGGCCCAGCCGCTGGTCGGCGGCATCGACCACGTACCACTTGTGCTCTAGGGAGTCTTGAGTAGGGACGTAAGTTTTGTTCATTGTTTGTTGTTAATTGTTAGTTAACTGTTGTTAGTTAGTTGTTAGTTGTCAGTTGTCAGTTGTCAGTTGTCAGTTTTTAATTGTTAGTTGTCCTTAGTTTTTTATTAGTAGTTACCTAATGACTAATGACTAATGACTAATGACTAATGACTAATGACTAATGACTAATGACTAATTTTGGCTGAGTGTCGTACCAGACATCTGGGGGAAAGGGAAATTCTGAATAGCCAACCCGCAGCAGGCACAAACCTTGAGCGGGAGCGGCATATTTTACCATTTCTCGGCGTTCGTTGACCCAGATATCGGTGAAATTCTCGATCGGCCTTTCCCCGCGACCCACCTGCACCAGCAACCCCACCAGCAGCCGCATCATCCCGTACAGAAACCCGCTCGCCTGAACCTCAATATAGATAAGAGGCCCAGAACGCTGACACTCGGCTGCTTGCACGTTCACCCACGAATGGGGGCGGGCAGAACCCGCGCGGTGGAAAGCAGCCAGGTGATGCCGCCCGATTAGCGGTGTCAAAGCTGTCTGAATCAAAGATTCATCCACAGGGGCGTGATAGCAGTGCCAAGCCAAAGGACGCACAAACAAGTTAGGGGTCGGGTCTGTATAAAGGGTGTAGCGATAGCGTCGCCAACTGGCTGAGAACCGAGCGTGCCAGGTAGGTTCCACCTTTGCCGAAGCTCGAATTAAAATATCTTTTGCCAGTCGAGAGTTAAGAACACTTGCCCAGCGGTGAGCCGGAATTGGGCCGCGGGCATCAAAATGCGCTACTTGAGCAGCAGCGTGAACTCCCGCATCGGTTCTCCCAGCAGCGTGCAGCGTTACCGGGCGTTCCAGAACAGTCGATATTGCTGTTTCAATTTCTTCTTGTACTGTACGCTGGTTCGGCTGTCGCTGCCAACCGTGAAAGTTAGTGCCGAGGTATTGGATCACCAGAGCAACGCGCTGTATCGATTGGGGATTTTCGATTGGGGATTTTGGATTGTCAGTCATAAATCACAAATCTCCAACCCAAAATTGAATTAAACCAGTTCAACGATCGCCATTTCGGAATTGTCTCCTTGACGGGGGACAGTTCGCACTACGCGGGTGTAACCCCCGTTGCGCGAGCCGTACCGTTCTTGGGCTGCTTCAAACAAAGCGTGTACTAACTGTTTGTCGTAGATAAAGCCCATAGCTTGCCGGCGAGCGGCCAATGAGCCATCTTTTGCCAGGGTAATCATTCTGTCAGCCTCTGGGCGCAGCGCTTTGGCGCGGGCGAGAGTGGTAGTAATTTTACCGTGGCGGATTAATTCGGTAGTCAGCGAGCGCAGCATAGCGCGGCGCTGGTCAGCCGGTTTGTTGAGTTGGGGAACGCGACAGCGGTGACGCATGGCAGTTGGTAATTGGTAATTGGTAATTGGGCGCCGGGATAGTCCGAGAGTTTTGAGCGGTGAATTCTTTAACTTAAAAACTCACCTACTTAAAATTCAGAACTTTTTTACCCGTTACCCGTTGATTAACTTTTAGCTGATTTTTCCTGTGGCAAGGTAATGCCCAAGCGTTTTTGTAAAGCTTCAATCACTTCTTCGGCAGACTTCTGCCCGAAGTTCTTGATCTCGAGCAAGTCTTCTTGGGTATAATCCAATA
The DNA here is from genome assembly GCF_036701355.1 of Microcoleus sp. Pol12B3. Taxonomy (NCBI): domain Bacteria; kingdom Bacillati; phylum Cyanobacteriota; class Cyanophyceae; order Oscillatoriales; family Microcoleaceae; genus Microcoleus; species Microcoleus sp. Pol12B3. The sequence continues at coordinate 145,494 of NZ_JAUBQS010000010.1, read as the reverse complement.
AGTCTGCGACTGAGTTGATCTGAGCCCGCTTGAGACAGTTGTAAGCCCGGACTGACAACTGCAATTCTTCGATCGGAATTTGGCTAGTAGGATCTGCTTCACCTGGATACTCTGGTTTGAGAGAATCTTGGGTGATGTCTTTGAGAGGTGCAAATAAATCTACCAGGATGTTGGCAGATTGACTCAAAGCTTCTTGAGGAGTCACGCTGCCATCAGTCCAGATTTCCATAATCAGCCGGTCTTTCTCGACCGTGCCGCCTACCCTAGCATCTTCAACGCTGTAGTTGACTCTGCGAATCGGCATAAAGATGGCGTCTATTTGGAGGAAATCCAAAGCCGAGCCATCATCGCGACTGCGGTCTACTGCTCGGTATCCGATGCCTTTTTCAATTCTGAATTCCATTTCCAGAACTGAGCCCGGGGAGAGAGTTGCAATGTACTGGGAGCGATCTATCAATTCGACCTCGGAGGGCAAATCGAATCGATCGGCAGTAACGGTGACAGGCCCCTCAATCCGCAACCTGCCGATTTGCGGCTGCTGAGAGTGAGTTTTGAGGACGACCTCTTTCATGTTCAGGAGAATTTCTAGAACATCCTCACGTACCCCTTCGATCGTGGCAAACTCGTGATTGACACCCGCGATGCGGACTGAAGTTACTGCCGTCCCTTCCAAATTTGACAGCAGAACTCGCCGAAGCGCATTCCCAACAGTTGTTCCCTGACCGCGATCGAGCGGTTCCAGGACAAATTTTCCGTACTGACTGCGGTCTTTGTCAGTGTTAGACTCTATACATTCAATTTGAAACTGCGCCACGGAGTGACCTCCCTTTTCCACTTTGGATTTTTGATTTTGGATTTTAGATTGCAGAGCATACCCCTGAACGGATTTCGGATTTTGGATGGACGGGGCAACAGTTAGAACCATTAGTTTTTGACTTTAAGCAGTTAGCCATTATCCAAAATCTAAAATCTAAAATCTCAAATCGTTTTAGACTCTACGCCGCTTGGGAGGGCGACAGCCGTTGTGAGGAATTGGGGTAACATCTCTAATCAGGGTGATTTCCAGTCCCGCCCCTTGCAGCGCCCGGATTGCAGTTTCTCTACCTGCTCCAGGCCCGCTCACCATTACTTCTATTTGGCGCATTCCTTGGTCGTTGGCTCTGCGGGCAGCACTTTCTGCTGCTGTTTGAGCTGCAAAGGGAGTTCCCTTCTTAGCTCCTTTAAAACCGCTGGAACCTGCCGATGCCCAGGAGATTACTTCGCCGTTGAGGTCGGTAATAGTTACAATCGTGTTGTTAAAGGTAGACTGGATGTAGCCTACCCCATTGGGTACATTTCTTTTCTGCTTTTTTGCACCAGATTTCTTGCCTGTTTGTTGTCGCGCCATATTAGTCTCTTTAACGTTTCTCTCAACTAATGTCCCGAAGCGCTAGGAGCGAGCAGCCCCCAGCGTATTTTTCCCAAAAAGATGTTACTTCTTGGAAGGTGCCTTTTTCTTGCCCGCAACTGTTCGGCGGACGCCACGACGTGTTCTGGCGTTGGTACGGGTTCGTTGTCCCCGCACTGGCAGACCCAAACGGTGACGCCGACCGCGATAAGTTCCGATGTCCATCAGGCGCTTGATGTTCATTGACTCCCAGCGCCGGAGGTCTCCTTCGATTTGGTATGTGGTTTCTACATGAGCCCGCAGAGCTGTCACGTCGGCCTCTGTTAAATCCTTAACGCGAGTGTCAGGATTTACGCCTGTTGCAGCGATAATTTTTTGGGCCCGCGACAAGCCTATTCCGTAAATGTATGTCAGACCTATTTCGACGCGCTTATCGCGTGGAAGGTCTACCCCGGCAATCCGTGCCACACTTTTTGTCTCCCTAGTTTTCCTATTTGGCTACAATGTTCAATTAGGATGCACCTGCGTGCAGTGCCCAATTTTCGTTTTTTCTAACCTTGGCGCTGTTTGTGTTTCGGGTTAGTGCATATCACCATCACTCGACCGCGACGGCGGATGACGCGACATTTCTCACAAATTTTTTTGACAGATGCTCGAACTTTCATCTTTCTTCCTGCCTGGAGAACCCCGCTCTAGCGGAGAACAGGCACGCTGGGACTGCCCGTAGAGCGGTGGGAGGAGAGGCTGGGCAAGGTGTAGACCTCTCCTCGATTAAATTGTATAAAGTGCGGGTTGTTTCATGAAGGAGCCCGCTTGCACCCACTCCCATTGCTGGGTAAAGTTCGCCTGCGCCAGAGTTTGGCCCAGCGATACTTTTACGGTGTAACAATGACTTAACCCGGTACACCGGTGGGTTGTTGACGCCCTTCTCGGCAACACTACAAACGTAGCATTATAGCATAAATTTGAAGCTTTTTACCAAATTCTCTCTAAATTAAACTTAGAATTAGTTTTTAGAAAGTTTTATCTAAGCCTATTTTTTCCGAAGGCGATAAGTAATCCTGCCTTTGGTCAAGTCGTAGGGAGTCAATTCGACTTTGACGCGATCGCCAGGCAGAATTTTGATGTAGTTGCGGCGGATCTTGCCGGAAATGTGAGCTAGGACGTTAAACCCATTATCTAGGTCAACGCGAAACATCGCATTGGGCAGGGATTCCGTCACTGTCCCTTCCATTTCAATTAAATCTTGCTTAGACAATTTGGTATTTACCTCAACTCTACATTTGATTAACTAGGAGTGTCCCGGCGTTGGTCTCAAAACCTATTTACTGGTAGGAGTCAAACGAGAACGGGGGGCAAGAATTCGGGCGACTCGATCGACAACTTTACTCAACCAACCGCTTGCTTTAGCTTTACTTGATTAAAGTTGTGGCAATTAGTATCGAGTTCAATCCGGTCTCTAGCAACCCTCACAAAACCTGATAGCACAAAAAGCTCCTAGTTAACATATCTTAGCAAAAGCTTGTGAGTAACAAGCTGTATTGAGAGGGTTCAATAGTCGCGCGAGAGAGATTGTTGCAGTTCTGCGGTGACTAATTCCATTGGTCGATCGCCATCAACCGCAACTAACTGTTCGCGGTTTCTGTAAAACTCAATCAAAGGTTCAGTTTGCTCGCGGTAAACTTGCAAACGCCGACGAATCGTCTGCTCGTTGTCATCCTGACGCCCCCGCGACAGCAGGCGAGCCACCAAAACATTGTCAGGAACGTCCAAATTGACAGCTCTGAGAGCGCAGTCCTTTCCAGACGTACTTCCTTCAACATCGCAGAGCAGTTTGTCAAAAAAACCTGCCTGGGCGACTGTGCGGGGAAAGCCGTCGAGAATCCAGCCAGCACGAGCATCTGGCTGATTCATACGTTCTTGCACGATATCCATTAATAACTCGTCAGGAACCAACTCACCCCGATCCATGTAGGCTTGCGCCTTTTGACCCAAGTCTGTTTTGGCAACTACGCAGGCGCGCAGGATGTCACCGGTAGAAATGTGAGGTATTTTCCAGAGAGCGGCTAAGAGCTGAGCCTGAGTTCCCTTTCCCGCCCCTGGAGGCCCCATAAAAATCAATTGCATTGCGATTACTTCACCATTCCTTCATATCGTTGGGAGATGACGTAAGTTTGAATTTGCTTAGCAGTTTCGATCGCGACACCTACTAAAATCAGCAGGGAAGTTGCACCAAAACCTCTAAAAGTTTGCACTCCGATCGCGCTTTCTACAGCAGTTGGTACAATTGCCACCAGACCGAGAAATATCGCTCCCAAGAAAGTCAAACGGTTCAAAACCTTCTCCACATAATCGCTGGTTTTCTGACCGGGACGAATTCCAGGAATGCTGGCACCCATTTTCTTCAAGTTCTGAGACATATCTACGGGGTTGACAATCAACGAAGCGTAGAAATAGCTGAAGAACAGAATTAAAGTCAGATAAAACAGCGCGTAAGCCCAAGGCGTCGGCCCGTTCGGACTCAAAACATTAGCAACTTGAACCAAAAACGGGTTATTGAGAGACTGAGCGAGGAAAGAAGGCACAATCAAAACCGAAGATGCAAAAATAATCGGCATCACTCCGCCTTGATTCAAGCGCAGGGGCAGATAGCTCCGGCTCTCCCGATAAACTTTGCGGCCGACTTGGCGACGAGCCGAAATAATCGGAATGCGGCGAGTACCTTCCTGAACAAAAACAATCCCGACAATCGTCACCAAAAAGACCAGCAGCAGAACGACTACACGGCCGACAACTTGCGTGTCGCCACTTTGAGCCAATTCAAAAGTTTGTCCCAAAGAGCGTGGCAATACCGACACAATGTTGATAAAAATCAGTAGCGACGCTCCGTTCCCGATACCTCGTTCAGTCACTACTTCCGATATCCACATTACAAACATTGAGCCTGCCGTCAGAGCCAAAGCAGTTTGTGCTATGAATAAAGGCGATGGAGATTGAGCAAAAGGGCTGACCCAAATCCCAATGCCAATACTTTGGAGAATTGCCCAGCCCAAAGAAACGTAGCGAGTAATTTGAGAAATCTTGCGCCGCCCTGCTTCTCCTTCATTTTTCTGCAAGTCTTCTAAGCTTGGCAGAGCCGCAGTTAGAAGTTGCACAATAATTGAAGCATTAATGTAGGGCAAAATCCCCAACGCGAAAATCCCCAAAGCTGACAAGCCGCCTCCTGAGAACAAATCCAAAAAGCCGATTAAAGGGCTATTTTGGACGTTTTGGGCAAAGGCGACTCGATCAATACCGGGGACTGGCAAGTGGACACCCAGGCGTACTAAAATCAGTAAGCCAATGGTTACGAGGATGCGGCCTCGTAAACCAGCAGCTTGAGCCATCTGCATGAACGTCTCTTGTGCAGTTGGCGCTTTCTCTCTACTAACGTCCATAGTTACGATTTTGGATTTTAGATTTGGGATTTTCGACTAAATCATTTTCTGATAGCAAGCTTGAGGATTTGAGATTTGGACAAACTCTCAAACCCCAAATCTTCACGCAACTAATTCGCAACTTCCGCCTGCGGCTTCAATTTTGGTGCGAGCACCTGCGGTAAAAGCCGAGGCGCGCACTTGCAAAGGTACATTCAGTTCGCCATCTCCTAAGATTTTCAGCGGCCCGTTGTCAGTATTGACAATTTTCGCTTGCATCAAAGAGGTGAGAGTAACTTCTGTGTTTGCTGGCAGCGATGCTAATTTACTTACATTAATGGTAGTGTACTCTTTCCGGTTCACTAGAGGGAAGCTTTTCAACTTGGGGAGACGGCGGTAGAGAGGATTTTGACCTCCTTCAAAACCCGGTCTAGTGCCGCTACCGGCTCTAGATTTTTGACCGCGCATCCCTTTGCCGGAGCTCGCGCCTTGACCGGCAGAAATACCTCTGCCCAAGCGTCGGGGGCGCTTTTGGGAGCCTGCTTTGGGTCGGGCGTCTTGCAATCTCATAGTTTTAGTAATTGGTAATTGGTAATTGGTATTTAGAGAGGGGGTAAGCAGTAGTTTTGAGTGCGTGAGTTTTAAGTTGCGGATTTTTTTATTTTCAGCGCAAGCACTTAACACTCAAAACTTACAGTTTCCCATTCTCGCGTGCCCTAACCGTAGAGGTTTTCTACTGGAATTCCGCGCTCTTGAGCAACTTCCGACAAGGTGCGGAGGGTGGAGAGGGCATTGACTGCGGCTCGGGCGTTGTTTAAGGGATTTCCGGAACCTAGCTGTTTGGCTAAGATATTGCGGACTCCTGCTAATTCGAGAACAGTTCGCACTGCTCCCCCTGCAATTACCCCGGTTCCCGGAGCGGCCGGCCGCATCATGACTTTAGCTCCGCCACCGTCACCGTTGATGGGGTGAGGGATGGAGTTAGATTTGGTGAGGGGAACTTCAATTAGGTGCTTTTTGCCGTCAGCGACGCCTTTTTTAACTGCACCAATTACGTCGCTAGCTTTGCCGACTCCTACTCCAACTTGACCGCGTTCGTTGCCGATAATGACTATGGCGCGGAAGCTGAGTTTTTTACCGCCTTTGACTACTTTGGTAACGCGCCGGATCTGAACGACCCGCTCTTGCCATTCGGATTCTTTTTCCCGCGTTTTGTTGCTGCTGCTTTTTTTCTTGGTGCGCTGTTCTTTTTGTTCTGCCATAGTTTTGTCCTGTGGGAATTAGTAATTGGTGAAAGGCGATCGGCAAGTGGTAATTGTTTGAGTAAAAAGTAAAAATAGAAGAAATCTGGATTTTGCCTTTTAACTTTCAACTTTTGACTTTTTACTTTTTAATTACTCATTACCCGCTACCCATTACCCCCTCTAGAAGTCTAACCCCGCTTCGCGAGCTGCTTCTGCGAGGGCTTTGACACGACCGTGATAGAGGTTGCCCCCCCGATCGAATACGACTTTGACTATGCCAGCGCTGGAACAGCGTTTGGCAATCAACTGACCGACTTGCACGCTCGCGGAGCAGTTGCCGCCAGAACTGAGATTTGACTTCAATTCGGGATCGAGGGTTGACGCAGCGGCCAAAGTGTGCTGGGCGGTATCGTCTATTACTTGAGCGTAGATGTGCTGCTCTGAGCGAAATACCGCTAGTCTGGGACGTTCGGCGGTGCCAAACACCTTGCGCCGAACACGGCGGTGTCTGCGCTGGACTGATTCTTTGCGAGTAAGCTTCATTGTTACTTCTTACCTGTTTTGCCTGTTTTACCAGCTTTGCGCCGGACGACTTCGCCGCTGTAGCGAATGCCTTTGCCTTTGTAGACTTCGGGCGGACGCACTGCGCGAATGCGGGCTGCTGTATTGCCTACGAGTTCTTTGTCAATGCCGGAGACAATGACGTTGGTGTTGCCTTCAACTGCCATTGTGATGCCTTCTGGAGGGGGCATTTCAACGGGTTTGCTGTAACCGACGTTTAAAATAAGGTTCCGTCCTTGAACCTGTGCCCGATAACCTGTGCCGATAATTTCGAGACGCCGCTGAAAACCTTGGGATACACCTTCGACCATGTTGGCGACTAGGGTGCGGCACAAGCCGTGTAGTTGTCTGGCGACGCGAGATTCGTCTCGGCGGGTAACGAGTAAAGTCTCGCCTTCAATTCCCATGAGGATTTCGGCTGGGATTACTCGAGAAAGTTCACCTTTAGGGCCTTTGACGGCTACTTTTTGACCGTCTAGGGTGATGGTGACTTTATTGGGAATGCTAATCGGACGCTTGCCAATTCGCGACATAGTTTTTTGTCCTTTGTTTTTAGTTATTAGTCCTTGATTATTAGTGCTTAGTTATTAGTCCTTAGTGATTGATTTTTGAGTCTGTTGCCAACGACCAGTGACTAATGACTAATGACTAATGACTACCAAACATAACAAAGCACTTCACCGCCCAAACCTTGGCGTCGAGCTTCTCTATCCGTCATAATGCCGCTGGAGGTAGAAATAATGGCTATGCCAATTCCGCCTAATACTCTGGGCAATTCTTTACGGTTCGAGTAAACGCGCAGTCCTGGTTTGCTGACTCGCTTCAGTGCCGTGATAATGGGCTTGCGAGTTTTACCTTTGTACTTTAGAGAAAGCACTAAATGTCGCTTGACCCCTTCTTCTGCTTCTTCAAATTCGCCGATGAAGCCTTCACTTTTGAGGACTTGGGCGATGCTGCGGGTCATTTTTGTAGCTGGAATTTGCGTTGTTTGGTGGCGCGCCATGCAAGAATTGCGAATGCGCGTCAACATATCTGCTATGGTATCGTTAGCTGCCATCTTTTGCTTCTTACTCTAGTGCTTAGTTGTCCCGGAACGGCATTCCCATTTCTTTAAGCAAGGCGCGTCCTTCTTCGTCGGTGTTTGCTGTGGTGATAATTGAAATGTCCATGCCTCGAATTTGATCGATGCGGTCATATTCTATTTCTGGAAAAATTAGCTGTTCTCTCAGACCCAAGCTGTAGTTGCCGCGCCCGTCGAAGCTTTTGGGGCTGATGCCGCGGAAGTCGCGGATTCGGGGGAGTGCGAGGTTGATCAGCCGATCGAGAAAATCGTACATCCGATCGCCGCGCAGCGTCACCATAACGCCTACGGGTACTCCTTTGCGGATTTTGAAGCCTGCAATCGCTTTTTTCGCCCGCGTCACCACTGGTTTTTGCCCGGTGATGATGGCAATTTCGTTGATCGACGAATCCAGTGCCTTAGCGTTTTGAGATGCTTCTCCCAAACCGCGGTTCACTGTGACTTTGACGAGTTTGGGAACCTGATGGATATTAGTATATTTAAACTGATCCATCAGTGTGGGAACGATTTTTCCTTGATAAAGAACCTTGAGTTTGTCCGGCATAGTTTTTGTGTTTCGTTAACTGTCCCTGGGCTTGGTCAGGGAATTGTTCTTTGTCATTTGATAGTTGTCCGTTGTCTGTTAATGACTAATGACTAATGACTAATTATCGAGGATTTCTCCAGTTTTTTTGAGCTGTCGCAGTTTCCGGCCATCTTCGCTAAATGTATAGCAAACGCGGCTAGCTATTTTTTCTTTTTCGGAATAGTGCATGACATTTGAGCTGTGAATGGGAGCCTCAAACGTGAGTATTTTCCCTGACTCTCCCTCTTGCTGGGGCTTGACGTGCTTGGTTCTGATGTTTACACCTTTAACAACTACTTTGCTGACTTTAGGATATGTCTTTAAGATTTCTCCGACTTTTCCTTTCTCTTTGCCAGTAATTATTTGCACCGTGTCGCCTGCTTTGACGTGCATTCTGTAGCGCTGCGGTTCGCTAGTTGGTTTACCCTTTTTTCCGTACATTTTAAAGTACCTCCGGGGCTAAGGAAACGATTTTAGTAAAGTTTTTGTCGCGCAATTCACGGGCGACGGGACCGAAGACGCGAGTGCCTTTGGGGTTGCCGTCTACGTTGATAATAACGGCGGCGTTATCGTCAAAACGAATGCTCATGCCACTGTCGCGGCGCAGACCTTTGCGAGTTCTGACAATGACTGCCCGAACGACATCTGATTTTTTGACGGCCATATTGGGGATGGCATCTTTGACGACGGCAATGATGACATCGCCGACTCCGCCGTAGCGACGGTTGCCGCCTCCCAATACGCGGATACACATCAGTTTGCGGGCTCCGCTATTGTCGGCGACATTGAGGTATGTCTGGGGTTGAATCATGGTGATTGTTGAGTGTTAACTATTGACTGTTAACTGTTAACTGTTGACTTTTGACTGCTAGTTGATTGTTAATTTTCGATCGGGAGATCGCGATGTGGCAATTAACTGTTAGCCGTTTTTTGTCCCAAAAATCTCAGCAACCGTCCAGCGTTTGGTTTTGCTCAGGGGGCGAGTTTCAGTGATGCGGACACGATCGCCCGATTTGCACTGATTTTCTTCGTCATGAGCTTTGTAGCGCTTCGTGCGGACTACGATTTTGCCGTATTTGGTGTGGGAGGAGCGGTTTTCGATTGCTACCACGACGGTTTTATCCATCTTGTCGCTGACTACTACGCCAACTCGTTCTTTAATTGCCATAGCTACCTATTTTTGTTGTGCAATTGACTTTTTTTTAGCTACTGTGCGATCGTCGGCTCGGCTGCTGCGGTGGGAGCAGGCTGTGCTACCTGTTTAGATGCGGCTAATTTTGCTGCCGCAGCTTCTTTCTCAGCAACGATTTGGCGCTCGCGTTCAACTGTCATCAATTGAGCTAGCCGGTGTTTGGCGTGCTTGAACAGGTGAGGCTTTTCCATGCGGCCGGTAGCTTGCTGGAGCCGCAATTCCATTAGTTGGCGCTTGACGGCTAAAATTTGCTCTGCTACAGCAGCATCGCTTAATTCTCTAGCTTCTTTAATCTTGGTCAAAGACATAATTGTGTGCTTTCTCGTTAGCGAGCGGTATGACAGAAGACAGAAGTGTCTCTTAGGCTGAAGGTCGAAGGAAAGAAAAGTTATGAAAGCCAGATTTTAAATTGCTGTAGCAGTTTAAAATGCTGATTAATACAGACCTAATTCTACCTTCGCTCTTCGCTATGACTGGCCTTCTTCGCGAGTGATGAACTTGGTTTTAATTGGTAATTTGAAAGATGCCAAACGCATTGCTTCGCGGGCAATTTCTTCACTTACGCCGCCAATTTCAAACATTACCCGGCCCGGTTTGACCACGGCCACCCAAAACTCTGGTGAGCCTTTACCAGAACCCATCCGGGTTTCTGCTGCACGCTCGGTGACTGGTTTGTCGGGAAAAATGCGAATCCAAATTTTGCCACCCCGGCGGATATAGCGGGTCATGGCGCGGCGTCCGGCTTCTATTTGGCGGGAAGTAATCCAGGCGGGTTCGACGGCTTGGAGCGCGAAATCGCCAAAGCTAACTGTATTGCCGCGGGTGGCAATACCGCTCATTCGCCCGCGCTGTTGTTTGCGGAATTTCGTTCTTTTAGGGCTTAACATGGCGAAAGGGAGTTGGGTAATTGGTAATTGGTAATTGGTAATTGGTGATTGCTAATTGCTAATTGGTTTGGAACAACTGTTCACACTTAACAAATGACAACTAACAGTTAACAATTAGCTAGCCTTCGTTCGATCGATCTTCAAAGTTCTGGCGGCGGCGCTTTTGTTTGGTGCGGGGTACTGCAGCATTTGGTGCAGTCTCCTGTTCCTGTCCGGGAATAATTTCGCCTTTGAAAACCCAAACTTTAATGCCGAGGATACCGTAGATGGTTTGAGCAGTGCAGTAGGAGTAGTCAATGTCTGCCCGCAGGGTGTGCAACGGAACTCTTCCTTCCCGCGTCCATTCGGTACGAGCGATTTCTGCGCCGTTGAGGCGTCCGCTGACTTGAATTTTGATGCCTTGGATGCCGACTTTTTGGGCGCGGGTGATTGCTTGGCGGACTACTCGGCGGAAGGATACGCGCCGTTCTAGTTGCTGAGCGATGTATTCCGCAATCAGTGTGGCATCAGCGTCTACTCGCTGGACTTCGACGACGTTGATGCGGATTTGACGGTTGCTACCGAGTTGCTGCTGCAAACCGACGCGCAAGGTTTCGATGCCTGCTCCGCCGCGGCCTACGACAACACCTGGTCTGGCGGTGAACACTTCTAGGTCGATTTGATCGGCTTTCCGCTCAATTTTGACCGAAGAAATGCCAGCATTGCTGAGCGTTTTACGAACGTACTTGCGAATTTTATAGTCTTCTTGCAAGAGTTCTGGATAGTTTTTGGGATCGGCAAACCAGCGAGAGCGGTGCTCTTGGGTAATGCCGAGGCGAAAACCAATTGGATGTATTTTTTGGCCCATAATAGTTGATGAGTTAATTGGTATTTGGTAATTGGTAATTGGTAATTGGTGATTACCCCTTTTCTTCAACTTTAAGCTGTTTATTACCTATTACGTTTTTCCCTGGTTTAGTTTTCTACGAGCGGAGCTACTACTACGGTAATGTGACAGGTTGGCTTGCGGATTTGGTAGGCACGACCTTGAGCGCGGGGTCTAAAGCGTTTGAGGACTGGGCCTTGGTCTGCGTAAGCTTGAGACACTACTAGCTTGGATTTATCCAATCCTGCGTTGTGCTCGGCGTTGGCTACTGCCGAGCGCAAAACCTTGACGATTGGTTCGCAGGCGCGGTAGGGCATGAATTCGAGTAAAATCAGCGCTTCTTGGTAGCTTTTGCCACGAATTTGGTCGAGGACTCGGCGCACTTTGAAGGGCGATGTCCGGATGTAACGGGCGATCGCCTTAATTTCGGATGTGGTATCTATAGCCATTTCGATTTCGGTAATTGGTAATTGGTAATTGGGCAAAAGGTAATTGGTAATTGGTAATTTTTTTTCCGACTACCTATTACCTGTCACCTAATTCGGCTATCTTTTCGCCTTTTTATCACCACTTTTCGCGTGACCTCTAAAGGTGCGAGTGGGGGAAAATTCTCCGAGTTTGTGACCTACCATTTGGTCGGTGAGGTAGACGGGTACGTGCTGTCTGCCGTTGTGAACGGCGATCGTGTGACCTACCATTTGGGGCAGGATTGTGGAAGAGCGCGACCAAGTTTTAATTACTTGTTTTTGGCCGGCGGCGTTGAGTTTTTCGATTTTTGTCATCAGAGCATCTGCGACAAAGGGGCCTTTTTTTAGCGATCGAGACATGATTTTTTTAGTAATTCAGGAGTCATTAGTCAGAATTAAGCAGTCATTGGTCATCAGTCCTCAGTCATTAGTTAGCAGTTAATAACTAAGCACTGAAGACTGCTGACTGATGACTAGCTTTGTCTGCCGCCCTTGCCGCGCTTGGAAGCTTTGCGGCGGCGCCGGACGATTAAAGCGTCGCTGCGCTTGTTTTTGCGTCGAGTTTTTGCACCCAATGCTGGTTTACCCCAAGGAGTGACAGGCCCCGGACGTCCGATGGGAGCTCTGCCTTCGCCGCCGCCGTGCGGGTGGTCTACCGGGTTCATGACGCTACCGCGAACGGTGGGTCTGCGACCTTTCCAGCGGGTACGGCCTGCTTTACCCAGGCTGATGTTTCTGGCGTCGGTGTTGCCGACTTGACCGATGGTGGCGTAGCAGTCGGCGCGGACTTTGCGCTGTTCGCCGGATGGCAGTTTGAGGGTGACGTAGCTACCTTCTTTTGCCATTAGCTGAGCGCTGGAGCCGGCGGAGCGAACGATTTGTCCGCCTTTTCCGGGTACTAGCTCGACGTTGTGGATGCTGGTACCGAGGGGAATGTTCTTGAGGGGGAGGGCGTTGCCGATTTCGATCGGCGCGTCTGGGCCTGAGACAATTACTGTACCGACGTTTAAGTTAAGCGGGTGCAGTATGTACCGTTTTTCGCCGTCTTTGTAGAACAGGAGGGCGATGCGGGCGTTCCGATTGGGGTCGTATTCGATCGCCTTGACGGTAGCGGGAATGCTGTGTTTGTCGCGGCGGAAGTCGATGTCTCTATAAAGCCGTTTGTGACCGCCTCCCCGGTGGCGACAGGTGATGACGCCTCGGTTGTTGCGGCCTTGTTTGGTGTGCTTATTACTGGTTAGAGACTTTTCTGGCTCTGATTTGGTAATTTCAGCAAAGTCCGAGACGGTTTGTTCTCGGGTGCTGGAGGTATAAGGTCGGTAAGAACGGATGCCCATAATCGATTTTAGATTTTAGATTTTAGATTTGGGATGCAAGGACTTGGCGGTTTTGGATTTTAGATTTGGGATTATCAGTTAACTTGGTAACTTTCTGGGTTTGGTATTTTGACCAGTTAACCGCAATCTAAAATCTAAAATCTAAAATCCAAAATTGGCTAAACTTCTGGGAATAGGAGTTTGCGGATCGAGTCTCCGTCGGTCAGAGTTACGGTTGCTCGCTTGTAACAAGGTTTAAAGCCGACGAATTTGCCAACTCTACGCTTTTTACGCGGCGGGTTTTGGGTGTTGACGCCGATGACTTTGACCTTAAATAGTTCTTCGATTGCAGCTTTGATTTGAGGCTTTGTCGCTTTGGGGGCTACGTCGAATGTGAATTGATTTAATTCCATCATTCGGGTAGCTTTCTCGGTGAGAATCGGACGCTGGATCAAATCTGCGTAGTCGCGGGGGTCGATTTTACTCACCGTAAATCTCCTGAATTTTAGCTATGGCTGTAGATGTGACGATAATTTTGTCAGCCGCGAGAACGTCGTAAACATTCAGGGAAGTTGCCAAGATGACGTTTACTAATTCGATGTTGCGTCCTGATAAGTAGACGTTTGGTTGCGGTTCTGGCAAGATTAACAGAACTTTTGTATCGGGTTCGATGCCCCAGCGGGCGATCGCACTCAGCAATTCTTTGCTTTTCGGTCTCGGAAATTGCTCTGCAAATTCTTCAACCACAATGATGTCTTCGGTGCGACTTTGGAATGCTGTCCGCAAAGCGAGACGGCGTTCCTTTTTGTTCATTTTGACTTCAAAGTCTCTCGGTTTTGGTCCGAAGATGACACCGCCGCCCCGCCACAGCGGAGAACGGATTGAACCTGCTCGGGCTCGGCCGGTGCCTTTTTGACGCCAGGGTTTGCGGCCACCGCCTCTAACTTCCGATCGAGTTTTGGTGCAAGCATTTCCTTGACGGGCATTATTCAGTTGCCGCGTCAATGCTCTGTGAACGATGTGAGACGCATTTTCTTCTTTGGCTACGCGCAGTTCTAAAGTTGTTTCCCCAACTTCTTCGCCTTGCCAATTTCGGACTACACAATTAACCATATCTTTTGTCCTTTGTCTGTTGTTAGTTGTCTGTTGTTAGTTGTCTGTTGTTAGTTGTCTGTTGTCTGTTCTCAGGTCTTAGTTTTCAGCTCTTAGTTTTCAGCTTTTAGTTCTTAGTTATTGCTTGCTACTAATGGCCAACCACTATCTACTGACTGCTGACTACTGACTACTGACTAACGTCCTACTTTTTTCTCAGGCACAACATTGACTAAGGCGCCAGCTTTGCCGGGAACTGCTCCCTTAATTAGCAGCAAATTCTGCTCTGTATCCACCCGGACAATTGTTAGTTTGCGGACGGTGACTTGAACGTTGCCCATACGTCCTGCCATTCTTTTGCCGGGATAAACGCGACCCGGAGTAGTTCCAGGTCCGATCGATCCAGGTTCGCGGTGGTTCTTGGAACCGTGAGACATCGGGCCTCGTTTAAAGTTGTGGCGCTTTTGAAAACCTGCAAAACCTTTACCGATGCTTGTACCGATGACATCTACTATTTGTCCCGGTGTAAAGGTATCTGCTTTTAGTTGTTGACCTAATTCAAATGAACTGGTGTCTTCCAATCGGTATTCCTGCAAGTGGCGCAGTGGATTCGCCCCCGATTTGGCAAGGTGTCCTAGTTCTGGCTTGTTGAGAGCCTTTGGTTTGACTTCGTTGTATCCAACTTGAACGGCACCGTAGCCGTCAGTTTGTTTTGTTTTGATTTGAGTTACTGTACAAGGCCCTGCTTGTATGACGGTGACAGGGATTGCTCTCCCTTGGTCGTCAAACACTTGAGTCATGCCTAGTTTAGTGCCAAGAATGCCTACAGACACGGATTTTTTTCCTTTTATTTACGCAAGAGGTTTCGGATTGCGAAAGTTACGTCAATCCGCTTGCTCTTGTGCAGAAACATTTATTTCAGTGTTCCTGCAATTAACTGTTATCAACCAACAGCCTTCCTCGGTGTTTAAAATTTGAGTTTTAAATTTGGGAGCGAGCTTGTGGAAGTCTTGCAAGGGTTGAGATTCGCGGCTTTTTACCGACTCTATCTCCGAGTTTTGTCTCGGTCTTGCTTGTTTGTGCCAGGACTTGAGCAGCAAACTACTCAGTATCCTTTACGGCGACAATTCACAATAGTACATGAAGTGTTTGCCGTTTGTCAAGGGCGCAATGAGAATTTTTCGCCTCAACTTTAGGATTTATAATATTTCCAGCTCGCAAGCAGCGATCGACCAAATTTTGATACAGCAGGAAACACAAATTTATGGGACTGATTACGACGGGATCTGATCTGATTCGGGATTTGGAAAAGTCGGGGTCGCTGGCCCTGTACGTTCCTTTAGAGGGAGGATTTGAGGGGCGCTACCTCCGCAGGCTGAGGGCTGCGGGCTACGGTGGATACACGATTTCGGCGCGGGGTTTGGGCGATTTGGCGATGTATTTAACGGGGGTTCACGGCGTGCGGCCGCCGCATTTGGGCAAGAAAACTACTGGCAACGAAGCGTCGGTTGGTTATACATACTACGTGCCACCGATGTTGAAAACTCAATTAGACAATTTGCCACCGAAAGCAAAAGGATTGGTGCTGTGGATTATTGAAGGGCAAATTTTGTCGAGTCAGGAGATTGAGTATTTGACTGTTTTGCCGACGTTAGAACCGCGAGTTAAAATAGCAGTGGAGATGGGGGGCGATCGAGCTTTTAGCTGGAAACCACTTAAAGACGCTTTAGTTGCAGCTTAAATTCCGCTATTTGCGATCGCAAATTAACTAAAAAACGCAGCGAGCAACTAAAGCTCAACAGCTTCTGCTCGCTGGTTTTGATATTTTTGGGAAAAAGTTAATTAACTAACAGGAAAAATCTTATGCTTCAGAATCGCGATTATACGATAATCATTGACAAAAGCGGCAGTATGTACACAAAAGACCAGATGGGCGGTAAAAGTCGGTGGGCGCTCATGCAAGAATCGACGATCGCATTGGCGAATAAATGCGAAGAACTCGATCCTGATGGCATAACAGTTTATGTGTTTTCCGGTCGCTTCAAGCGATATGACAACGTAACATCAGCTAAAGTCGTGCAAATTTTCCAAGAAAACGAACCTTCCGGGACTACGAATTTAGCTGCTGTTCTGCAAGACGCCCTGAACAGTTATTTTCAGCGAAAAGCATCCGGTAAGACCAAGCAAAATGGGGAAACAATATTAGTGGTGACGGACGGGGAACCGGACGATCGCAAAGAAGTGATGAAAACTATTATAGAGGCTTCTCGGAAGCTCGATCGAGATGAAGAGTTGGCGATTTCTTTCATTCAAGTAGGGAATGCGCCGGAAGCTACTAAGTTTCTCAAGATATTGGATGACGAACTGCAAAGCGCTGGGGCTAAATTCGATATCGTTGATACTGTCACGATGGATGATATTGAAGGAATGACCCTGACAGAGGTATTGCTGAATGCAATAACTGATTAAGGAGGCGGGCGAAGTTTCCGTGATTATATTGGGGCCAGTTAGCCCAGCAGCATTTTTTAGGGGGTTTAAGTTATGGAATCGATAGAGCGCCTGTTAGGTGAACTTAAGGCAGAGTATCAAGCATCTCAAAAAATTGCTGAGTTGAAAAGTCAGGCGCCGGCGCAAGCACAAGCGCCGTCAAATCCAACATTTAAAACATCAGATATAAATTTGTATGCTAGTCCTTTGGATAAGGATTTAGCTCAAATTAAGGCTGAGTACGAATCGCAAAATACAGCTCAGGGAGTGTCTGCACTGCAACCGCTTAAGGCTGAGCAAGAAGCGCAAAATAAAGCTCAGGAGGTCGCTTCACTGCAACCGCAACCCGCAGAAAAAGTCGCGGAACCACAGTTGGACGTACAAACGCACAAACAGAAAGTTAGGCAAGCTCAGGTTTGGCTGAAAAAGTTGGATAAAAATTCCGATGAGGGATATTGGTTCGATCAGTTTGCTTTTAAGTATTCTTCGAGGATAGATGCCGCGATCGACTATTTGCAAGCGGTGAATGAGTTTGATTGATTGAACTGCAGAGTATTCACAATTTTTAAGGCCGTTTTTTGGTTAATTGCCCTCTCTATTTGTTGTAAGGACACGGCAGTGCTGTGTCTTTACAAAGCGTAAAATAAATATCATTTGTATCACGAGGGA
This sequence comes from Microcoleus sp. Pol12B3, assembly GCF_036701355.1. Classification (NCBI taxonomy): domain Bacteria; kingdom Bacillati; phylum Cyanobacteriota; class Cyanophyceae; order Oscillatoriales; family Microcoleaceae; genus Microcoleus; species Microcoleus sp. Pol12B3. The sequence goes on along the minus strand of NZ_JAUBQS010000010.1, from coordinate 128,265 downwards.
TTTAGGATACAGCAGTGCCGCATCCCTACAAATCCCCAGCAAATAAAAATCATTATAGGAACACAGCACAGTTATTTCCTGTGGCTTTCATAACCACGGGGAGGATTGCTCCTATACTAAATTTTTGGACAGTGATGTAGGATGCAACAAAAACAAAGCCGCCTTTTTTGCTGTATCTTCAGAGAGCTGAATTTGTTTTAACTCAACAATACCTTCACTGATAAAAGTATCTCTCAAAGCAGCTTTTTCTCCACTGTTAAAAGTCGTTTCGTAAAACACTTCTCTAATTCCAGCAGCAATGACTAATTTCAAACAATAGATGCACGGTTCTAAAGTGACGTAAATACTAGCACCAGCAGTAGATATACCGTGTTTAGCAGCTTTGGCGATCGCATTTGCTTCAGCGTGAACCGCCCTTGATGGCAAAGTTTTACTGGCGTCGCAGCTACTCAAACCAGGATAGCAGAAGCCTTGAGTAGTACAGTGTGCCGAACCAGACGGCGAACCGTTATAACCCGTTGCTAAAACTTGCCTGTTTTTAGTTATCACCGCGCCTACAGGAAAAGCCAGACAAGTCGATCGAGTAGCGGCTAATTTGGCTAACATTAAGAAGTATTCGTCCCAATTCGGTCTTTCTTCTTCTAGATTCATCGTCTATCCTGGATGTATTGCTTGCTCGTTTTGAGACACTCGGCAGCCTTCTGCAATTCTATTCCCAAATAACCAATATGCTCGCCTTTAATAGCGGGGGAAGCCGCACAAATTTCTCGCACTAACTTGAGAGGGTTTTTTCCAGAATAACAGGTGACAACTTCGCCGCTGCCGGGGGTGGTTTGCGTGACAACTATTTGATTGTCGGCTACTTCAACTAAAAAATTGCCCGCTGCGTCGAAAAAGTCTCGCTCTTCGCAGATTTTAGCATATTGGGTTTGAATTAGTCGATCGGCATTTTCAAACGTATCGTCATACAAGTGAGCCGATTGACTCAGCGTTACCAACGGGCCCATTGTCAAATTATAATCGGAACGCCTAGCAATTTCATCTCGAATGTGCTGCTGCAAAGCCCGCAAACCCATTGCATTGGCCGGCCAAGCCGCAAACATATCGTTACTGCGGAGAGTTGCAGTTAGGGAGATTTCACCGTCAACAACTCGCACCCAAATGTGATTTAAACAAGGACTGCCGCTGTGCTGATGATCTGAGGAACCGTCAGACCTTCTGTTAATATTTCCCCCAGCATCCCACAAACTAATTACAGCACTTGCCGCGTCAATTTCTTTAATTAGTTTGGCAATAACTTCTTCAATTTGATCGCGACCAAACCAAGAGCGCATCCGCTGTGCGTAGGTATATTTAATGCCTTCGTTATACGGGGCATCTTCCAGCATTTGCGGTTTGTACTGTTCGAGGAAATCGCGGTCGATTGGTAAGTAATTCGGTTCGGGAAAATAGAACTCGGCAGGTTCATCTGTAATCACTGCCATTAAGTCGATTAATTCTTGCCACTGTCCGTCGTAACCAGTCGGCCGTAAGGTGCCAGTGGTCTTAATTCGGTGGATGATTTTTACCCAAGTTTCGGCGATAGTTTTGCCTTCGATTCTGTGTCCGTATTTCTCACCGGGGAGTACAGTTGGGACGATTTCGACTAACGGAAAAGTTACGGCTTCTCCCCAAGGTTCAACAGATTTTTTTTGGGCAAAAGAATTGACAATAGTCACTGTTTCGGCTATACTTTTTGCTTCTTTCCATTCTATTGAATGACGCAATAGTTCTAAGGCTTCTGTTGCTATTTCAATATCAATGTAGCCAAATATTGAAGATTTAATTAGCCAGCAATCTCTACCAGTATCGCTTTTTCCTGCTTCAAAGCCGTTGCTAAAAAAGTCGAGCAAGCACGCTGCCGCGCCCGAATTGCGGTCTTCTTTGGTAGCGTTGAGAATTACTAAAAAGCGGACGTGGGGATTGCACAGCAAGTTTCTAATTAAGAAGTTTATGCCGCGAGTAGGAGAGTACAGTTGTCCGATGACAGCAAATTCGTTGGGTTGTAATTTTTTGCCGATCGCACTTTTTACTGTCCAGCCGCTGACAATGGCTGTTTGCCCCGTTCCGCAAATTAATTGATTTGGTTTGTATAGGGGTTTGTACTCAAATTTATTGACGAGATTTGTGGCTGTCATGGTTTACCGTTTTTTGCACCGCGTACTACTATATCAATAGTTTGGATGGTTTGAAGGGGCGCTATCAATCATCTTTATGCTGCCGCTGCAACGATTTGTTATGCTGCGTCAACGCAAATCTTTGCCTGAATGTCTTTTACCGCGATCGCCTTCAGCGGAATAGAAATGACAAACTCTGTACCTTGACCTAAAGCTGAGGTGACTTCTAGAGTTCCAGAGTGTTTCTGGACTACGATTTGATGAGCGATCGCCAATCCTAGGCCTGTTCCTTGCCCCACGCCTTTGGTGGTAAACAGATGCTCAAAAATTTTTGGCTTCACTGCATCCGTCATGCCAATCCCATTATCCTGAATTCGGATCACTGCCTGAGATTCCGACAATTGGGTTTTGACAGTAATCTGGTTGGGTTTGGCTTTGATCTGAGCAAAACTGCGTCCTTGATTTGATTCCTCAAGCGCATCGATCGCATTTGCCAGCACATTCATAAATACCTGATTCAACTGTCCGGCAAAGCATTCTACCTGGGGCAGATCGCCATAGTCTGTGATGACTTGAATTTCCGGGCGGGAGTCATTGGCTTTGAGGCGATGTTTGAGAATCAACAGCGTGCTGTCAATGCCGTCGTGGATATTGCAAGTAATTGGGAGTTCGCAATCCGAACGCGAGAAGGTTCTTAAACTGGTGCTGATGGTGCGAATGCGATCGACTCCTTCTTGCATCGAATCGATTAACTTGGGTAGATCCTCTTGTAAGTATTCCAAGTCTATTTCCTCCACGAATGCCTGAAGTGTGGCACTTGGATAAGAGAGTTCTTTTTGGTAGAGAGCGATCAGTTGAAAGAGGTCTTTAATATAGTCCTTAGCGGGATTCAGATTGCCCGCAATAAAGCCAAGCGGGTTATTAATCTCGTGCGCGACACCCGCCACTAAATTGCCTAAAGCAGACATCTTTTCGGTGTTGACTAAGTGACACTGAGACTGTTGGAGTTGTATGAAGGCTGCTTCTAAATCAGCCGTTTGCTCAGCTACACGCTGTTCGAGATTTTTAGTTAACTGCCGTAGTTGCAAATGAGTTTTCACCCGTGCAAGAACCTCCTGTTCTTGAAAGGGTTTAGTGATGTAGTCCACAGCACCCAAGTCAAATCCTTTCACCTTACTGTCAGCATCGGACAGAGCAGTCATAAAAATGATCGGAATGCTGGCTGTGCTGGGATCTGCCTTCAGACGTTGGCAGGTTTCAAAGCCGTCAATTCCTGGCATTTGAACATCGAGCAAGATCAGATCGGGAGGATAAGCTTGGACTCTCTTAAGAGCGCGATCGCCGTTGATTGCGGTTACTACTTCATACCCCGCATCACTTAATGTTTCACAAACCACTTCTAAGTTTGCAGGGGTATCATCCACCACCAGAATTAATTCAGGACTAGACATCGGCTTTTTTCTCTGTGAGGTGTTGTTGTAGCAACTCTTCAATTTCTTCGTCTTTAAATTGCTTGGCAAGCTGAAGAATTTGTGATGCAAAATCAGCGTAGCGAGGGTTAGAGCGAGCAAGATGCTCTGTGTGTTCTCGTAGCCGTTTTAAGTTGCCTTGCTCTGCCAGTTGTAGTAACGCCCTTAACTCTAAACTCGAAGGAATAATCCCTTCAGGCTTCTCTAATGCAGTCGTTAGAGTGGATGGCCCAGAGTCATTTGAGGCTGTCATTTCATATTTCCACTTTAATTCCAAATGAGTGGCTAAGAGGTTAAATAATTCACTGACTTCCACTGGCTTGGCCAGGAAATCATTTCCCCCTGCATCTAAACTCATCTGTTGATAGGCTTGTGATACTGATGCAGAAGAGACAAGGATCTTCTGGTGTTGCAACTCATTTGCACTGCGAACCTGTTTGAGCAGTTCAAAGCCATCCATGACTGGCATTGCCAAGTCTGTAATCACTAAGTCAGGTTGAGACTGTCGTATTTTTTCCAATCCTTCTTGTCCATTTTCAGCTTCAGTAAGTTGGAATCCTAGTGGATATAACAAGTTGACGAGAACGGCTCGGTTTTCCCAACGATCGTCTACAACAAGAATGCTGCGTCGTTGTCCTTCGTAACCAATAATTTGTTTTCCAGTTGTGAGGGAGTTTTGCTCGACCCAATCGGTGGCGATCGCCATTTCCACCTCAAAAAAGAACTCACTACCGACTCCGGGTTGGCTTTTAACTTGGATTTTTCCGTTCATAAGTTGGACAATCCTTTGGCTGATCGCGAGTCCTAAACCCGTACCCTCGACTTGGCGCTGGCGATCGCCCACTTGTTCAAAAGCCTGAAAAATTTTATCCCATTGATCGGGCGCAATTCCTACGCCGGTATCCTCAATTTGAAATTTGAAAGAGCGACTGGACGGATTGGGAGAATTCTCAACTACGGCAACCTTGAGCGTGACAGAACCTTTGTCGGTGAATTTAATCGCATTTCCCACCAAGTTGAGTAACACCTGACGCAGCCGTTTTTCATCGGCAAAAATCCCTTCAGGCAACTGCGGATCTGGCTGGTAAACGAAGTTAATGCCTTTTTGGTCGGCACGAATGCCGCAGATTTCAGCGACACCTTGGAGGAATGAGGGAAAGTGAATCCCTTTAGGTGTGAGTTCTAATTTGCCGGCTTCAATTTTGGACAAGTCCAACACATCGTTAATCAGCGTCAGCAAATGAGAACCACACTGGTGAATGATTTCTACCCCATGACGTTCTTTCGCTGGCAATGCGCTGCTGCGGTTGAGGATTTGAGCATAGCCCAAAATACCGTTGAGAGGAGTGCGAAGTTCGTGGCTCATGTTGGCGAGAAATTCGCTTTTTGCTTTGTTGGCATTGTCTGCAGCTTCCTTTGCATACTTGAGTTCGGCGGTGCGTTTTTCAACTCGCTGTTCAAGCTGCTGGTTAGTTTGCTCTAGGGCGGTGAAGGAATCGCGCAACTGCTGCGCCATTCGGTTAAAGGATTGAGCAAGTACACCCAGTTCTTTAACGCCAGAGGTTTCGACGTTTTGGTCGAGTTTTCCTTCGGCGATCGCTTCCGATGCGTGACTGAGCAGCAAAATGGGTCGAGCAATCCAGCGCGAGGTGTAGATACCCAAAACGGTTGCCAGTCCTAATGCGCCTAAACACAGCCAAATCGTGTTGACTGTATTGGCATTAATTCGTCCCATGAAATCTGATTCCGGCATGGCTACGACTACGAGCCAGTCCAATCCCCATTCGTCCTGCCAGGGAGTTACTTGAACAAACTCCCGCTCACCTTGGATCTCAAAGTCTAGGCGCTGGATGGTTTGAATAGTTTTCAGATCGCCGAAGCGATCGCCGAGATACTTGGACGTGGCTTGAATTAGGGCGTCCTTACTCTCAAAGCCGCGCAGTCGCTGAGGTTTGCCGTTGGTCACTGAAAACACCGGCGCATCGCTAGAGCTGGCAACGATAAATCCGTTGCGCTCCAGAATGAACACCTTGCTGGATTGACTAACCTTAATTTCACGTAAAAAGTCACTAATTTGCGAAAGGCGCTGCTCGACCCCCACGCTGCCGATCAACTCACCATTCTTTTTATAGATGGGGCGACTCGTCGCGATCGACAACGGGTAGTTATTAGTCTCCCATTGATAGATCGCGCTCCACCCTGGTTTGCCCGTCTCGACACCTTTGGCGTACCAGCCTTCTTTCTGGAACTGATACGCTTTGGTGATTTCAAACATTTTAGTAGGCTTGCTTTGGTCATTCGTCATGTAGTTGTACAAATCAGGATTGCCGTACCGCTTCGGTAGCACCAGGCTAATGTCAGGATTGCCGTGGTTGGGAATTGTTGACTCGCGGTAATATCCCGATGCGATAAAGTCGCCCGTTTTAGAGCCGTAGAGGATATAGCCAACGTTATAGGTTTTTACCTGCTTGGCAAAGAATTGAGCTAGGCGATCGGCATCCTGTAAGTTCAACAATCCCAGGTCAATTTGCTCGCCGTTGATTTGGGTCAAATAGCGGGTTGCAGCGGCATAGCTGTCGAGGTGCTGATCCACACGGTTACTCACCTCTGTTTGCAAGTTAGTCGCGAGTTCATTCACTGCTTTCTGTCCATTTCGCAGCGACAGATACCCTGTTAATCCTACGGCCGCGAAGATTTGCAGGATGAATGGAACAACCAGACCTGTTCGCAGGGGAACCTTACTAAAGCCTTTAGCAACAACAATTGTGGACTTTGATAGCATAGCTTTCAAAACAGTAAAGATAGGTACAGGGCTGAGAGTTCCCAAACAAGGTTTAGAGCCACCTGATTTTATCTGCAATAAACAGGGAAAATATCCGATCGGGTTGGATTTCTAAACAAGTATTGCGGTTCAAGTTTTCTAGCGTCAAGTTCCCCACAACTTGGTAGCTGAAATACGCATCGACCCTAACAACTAATGTCGTACCTCTAACAACCAATCGCATCAGCAAGTTGCGAGTCGTTTTCTCTTGTTCACGGAGAGCAACAAGGACTGAGTTGCTTGATGTGGCGTTGCTTGGTGGAGTGGCTGGGAGGCTGCGATCAACTCGGATCTTTTAGCCGACTGTTTTTTTAGTAGATCGGGCGATCGTTCTGGCTCAAATTTAAAGGCGATCGCCCTCCACCAAAAATCTCTCAACCCAATTACAATCGAAGACTACCGCTTATACAAAACCCCATAGAAAGCGAGGGCTTCTACTCGTAGGAGGAATCGGCTGACCCTTTAGGGTCAGTCCTTTTAAGTTTACGCCTCATTCCCCTAATCAGAGTTCTTAGCACCACTGGTTTGATTGCTCACTTCGGATTCGTAATTTTATTTAGTAATTATTTCTCTTATTGAGTGACGCCAAACGTAATAAATACATCGGGCTGGGGCATGGACAGATACCACAGTTAGAGATACCTTAATTATAGTGGTTAAGGTATTGAACTACTTTAGCCTCTACAAACAAGTCAGTATTTGTATGTTCTGGAGAAAAAGAATTAACTGTGAGGCCCCCGCTCAGATCTCTTTTGGCAGCACCCCTGTTAACAACTATCGCTCTTCTGTCACTCTGAGAGGAGTATAATAGCCTAAAATCCTCCAAACCGAGTTGCTATCTATGGATAAAGCCCGTCCACCTCGACCTACCATCAATTTTATCGATAAATATTGTGCGTCATAAAGAAATTTGTTTTCAGATGTTACGATTTTTGAGACCTTGGAGCAACTATACGTAGGAATACTCTCCACAATCGAACGTAAAACTTTACCAGCGATTGCCGAAGTAGTTGGATTAGCTAATTAACAATAGACATCTTGCAAAAAAATATGTGTTATAATTAAAAGTTTACTCAAGTTTAGGTAAAACTTTTAATTATTGGGTGGATGGGCATCTCTTTCAAATTGCCCAGCTTGCTAGATTTAAAAATAGTCTAAGTTTTTATTATATAATAAAAAAAATATTTTGCAAAAGCTCTAATCCTGACATTAATTTTTAATTAAGTATCTAAGTATTAAACCAAAAATTAATAAATCCAAGACTATTTATCACTTTACAAGCCTTAAAAAACACAAAAACTCTTGTAATGTTTGATAAAACCCGAGATGAAAATAAAGGAAGAAATACCGATTATGTGAGTCGGGAGTATTTAGGGAAACTCGGATAGATAATAGAATTGTCGCGATTATAGCCGGCGAGGTAATTGATAATATAACTTTTACGTTAAAATTTGCAACTGATAAACCAAAATTACGCCTAAAGTTAGGTAATTTATTATTATAAACCTGAGATTGCAGCGAGGTTAAGAGAACAGATTCACCACAGGAAATTTCAACTAGATTTAGTATTAGATAATGGCTTATATGGAGAAAGTGATATAAATTTTTGAGGATGCTTAGAGCAATTAAAAATTAATTTTATTTTAGGGATTAGAAGCAATTATGGGGTCTAGTTACGAGCATGGCAGAGGGTTCGGTAAAATAAATGGCGCAAATTTAATCGCATTTTTATCAAAATGACTCAATAAGATCACTTTATCAGATCATTTTAAAAAATGATATTGAAAATATTGGGAAGTTACCATAGACCCAGAAACTTTACCGCAGAACTCTACTTGGTATGTGATGACAAAAATTACCGACCTTAGCTATAAAGATGTCGGGAATCTATACGGCTGTGGAAATTGGGTAGAATATGCCCCAATACGGTTCATTTAAGGCTCAAACTGTGGTAAATTAGGTATGGTGTCCAAAAATGGAGAGCAAGTTAGCGTGCATCTCAAAAAATTCTCATGAGTATCTCCCCACATCCCAAGTACGGAGATACTAAAAGCAATAGAGATAGCGATGACCGCATCTGTAATCGAACAAACAATTACTAAAATTAATGTTGAAGAGAAACGTTATGGCACCCTGCCAGCACAACTGTTAGTGGGTCTGGTAATCGCAATGAGTCTATGGTCGAAAGATTCAACGCAGGATGTACTAAAAAATTTGATTGATTGTCTTAAGCTATCGCGCATTTAAATTGCATATTCTGGGCGGGCGGCACGCCCACCCCCCTCATTCTTTGATTTTTTGCAGGAGTCGTAAATTTTTTACCCCACCTCAACCCTCCCAGAACCCGCTCGCTCGGTAGTAAGAAATTCAAAAATGATGCGAAGATGGTGCTACAGAGTAGCCGGAATTAGCCGATCCAGCTCAGCTTGATTCTGTCCCTAATTTGTCGCTGCTGAAATTACCCGGAAAATTGGTTGCAGGCAAACTACCACAGGTACTCGGAACAAAAAATTTATCAAAAGAATAAAAAAATGCGATCGACCGCGTTAGCAATTGCCAATAATTAGCGACGCACTTATTTTGCATTATCGGGCTAATTGCCGGTTGATGCGTAGATACCATGCCACCACACCCAACAGTTCTCTGAGAAACTGGATTCACGAAGCCTTGTCCTAATTAAGATACAATAAGAACCATAAAGAAAGTGCGATCGACATTATTTGACAGTCAAGCTATGCAATCTACAACTCAGTCCGAGACAGAACAGGCGATGGACGCTCCCAAACACGGATTGCCCGTTACAATCATTACAGGATTTCTCGGCAGCGGCAAAACAACCCTGCTCAACCACATCCTGACTAACCAGCAGGGTTTGAAAACAGCAGTTTTGGTAAATGAATTTGGCGAAATCGGTATCGACAACGAACTCATTGTCACTACCGACGACAACATGGTTGAGCTGAACAACGGCTGCATCTGCTGCACAATTAATGAAGATTTAGTTAATGCAGTTTATAAAGTTCTGGAACGTCAAGAAAATCTCGATTATCTGGTAGTCGAAACAACCGGACTCGCCGATCCGCTACCAGTAGCAATGACTTTTTTAGGCACAGAACTGCGCGACCTTACTCGTCTCGATTCGATAGTGACAGTAGTAGACGCAGCCAACTACAGCTTAGATTTGTTCAACTCTCAAGCAGCTTACAGTCAAATAGCTTACGGCGATATAATTATCCTCAACAAAACTGATTTGGTCGAAGAAGCAGATTTAGATTTGTTGGAAGTTAAGATTCGGGATGTCAAGGAAGGTGCTCGAATTCTGCGAACGGTAAAATCGCAAGTTCCCCTACCACTGGTCCTCAGCGTCGGATTGTTTGAATCTGACAAATATTTCCAATCTGAGGAAACTCCTAGCAGTCACGAACATCACGACCATCACGGTCACGAACATCACGAACATCACGACCATCACGGTCACGAACATCACGACCATCACGGTCACGAACATCATAACCATAACGGTCACGACCACTCCGACCATTTAGAAAATGACGGATTTACCTCAATTTCTTTCCAGAGCGACAAGCCATTTTCTCTGAGAAAATTTCAATATTTCTTAGACAACCAACTGCCAACAAACGTGTTTCGCGCGAAAGGGATTATGTGGTTTGAAGAAAGTCCCAAACGGCATATTTTCCACTTGAGCGGCAAGCGATTTACGATGGATGACGACCAGTGGAAAGGCGAGCGGAAAAACCAGCTTGTTTTCATCGGTCAGGGTTTGGATACCGAGACTTTGCGATCGCAACTCGAAAACTGTCTTTGTATGCCTTCAACCAATCGCGGCAAAGGTTTTGGGAAGAACTAACAGTAAAATATTCTTTTCACCTCAACCAAAGAGCGTCGCGGTCTTATTGTTTCCGCGATCGCGATTTGGATCTTAGTGGGGACAAGGAAGGGCGATCGCCCTCCAAGAAAAAGAGTGCCATCCAAGAAAAACAGCGCCCTCGAATAAAAAGAGCGATCGACCTATTTTATTGTTGCTAACAAAAACATAGTCGCACACTTATACTGTCCGCCGATCTCAAAAGCACGATCGCCAGTGATTTCAACGGTGCAGAGTTGGGTTGTTTTTACCTAATCTCTGCATCTTTATGCTGTTCGCACCCTGACAGGGTGACAACCCCGTCAAAACCCGGATTGAATCAAGAACATAGCCCTCAAACCCATCTAAAAAAATGGTAATTTGTTAGGTCTAGCTCTCATTAATTTAGCAACTATTTCTTGACAAAGCTCCATTCCAATCACCCAAGATTGAGGCGAATAAACCCGTCCAAAAGCTACTATGACGGCGTTCCGATCGCCTGCACTCATTCCACTGACCAATACACTTATGAACTCTTCCCAGCTTATGTTTTTGACCTTGGATCGCAGCACAAGTTTAGGCACTGGGAATAACTAAAATTAAAAATTTTAAACGCCGATCGTTGCCGCGACTCTTCTCGCTTATTATAACCGCCTGTCTTGCAGTCCTCAAACGTCGCTTCAATCCCACTACGACATTATTTAAAAGTAGCGATCGCTCTCTTAAAATTCCCTAAATTACCTAAGAGGTACTAACCTTCATCTTCCCCGTTGCTGCGCTATTAGGATTTACGCATTGACAAAATAACAAAATAGTGAATTGATAAAGAGGGAACGTCTCCCATGATAGTATTAATCGCTTTTTGCTTAGAGACAATAGTCCCGACAGTTTTCAATCAATAACGGCATAGTTGGGGTTTTAGCCTGCTCAGGGAGGTCAAATCCTAACGGTAGAATGAAAGTTTCAGCCTCGGTTTCAAAAACTGTCCGCGGTATTGTTAGAGATATGAACCGAAAGATTTATTCGAGATGACAGAAAAATTTATCAACTTAGAAGGAGGTATATTAAATGTTGACGATAGAGTTATGTAAAAGCTGTATGGTGAACCAAAACCTACGAAATTAATTATTTATTTTGGGTCAGGTAAATACCAGAAGCAAATCAGTGTATTGAACTCGATCGCGCTATACTCTAGTGATATTTATGGTAATTTAGAGCCAACAAATTAAACAGTTAACTATAAAGTTAAATGTCAAATCAAAAAAAAAATTATAAAAATGGTGAGTAAATTCCGATAATTTGGAATCCAAGAAAGAAGATTAACGGGAGATAATTGGTATTAAATAGTAGAAAAGTTAAATGTTATAAAAAACATAGACTGGTTTTTATTCGTAATTAAAAAAATGTCTCCAATGAGCCACAAAAGTATTGCCAAGTAAGCACCTTAGAGAGGGCAAATGAAGCATTAGTGACTCATATAAAATAATTTAGATTTATAAACTTGTTGAGAAAAGACTTTCAAAAAGAAGACTCTAGACGTTATATTTTATATCTGCCAGAGCCGGGCAAGCTTAAAGAGACAAGTCGAAGTGGTTTGAGCGCAATTCACGATGTTCATTGGGGAATTGAAACCTTTCATAGAGCGCTCAAACAAGTAAGTGGAATTTGTCGGTTCATGGTGAGAGAAACCCATGCAATCGAGACTCACATATTTTGCTCACTTCACGCATTTATCAAATTGGAGTTAGTGCGCTCTAAAAAGATAATTAGCAATTGGTATGAAGTCCAAAGGAATCTATTCACTTTAGTTGTCCGTGAGCATATTTTGGCAAACCTTAGCAGTGATGGCACGATATAGAATTCATAGATAATGTTTTTTGTCAATGCGTAAGTCCTAATGCTAGCGTGTATGGTCGTATGAAGTAGGACGCCCCAGCTCCCACGATCGCAACCCAATGCTTCGACTACGGAAATGGTCGGTTCGGACATCCGGAAGAGGCTTGTGCAATCTCTCTAAGAGAGGCCACTATCCTTGAGATTTTTCCCAAAAACTACCGCTTCCTAACTCCTGGCGAGCGTGTCTCTTTCAGCAAACTGGGTAGTTTAATCGGAAACGCTGTTCCTGTCCAAATTGGCGAGGTGCTAGCGCAGAGCCTACTCGCTTATGTACAGAAGTACCATAAGCAACTAAAGTAAAAATGCAAGATTAAAGGTTTTTTTAACCTTTAATCTTGCATTTTTACTTTGACTATTTTTTATTCCTCGATCGGCTTAGGCTTCTTAACCGGCTTAGGAAGAGGTTCCTTCGGGACAGGCGGTGGTGCTGCTGCTGCGGACTTGATGGTAGGACGCCCTACAGGAGCACCGTCACCGCTGGGCCTAGGAGTAAACGGACGCTTCCCTCCTCCTTTGAAGCCACCGGGCGGCTTGCTGCCAGGGGGGAATTTCCGCTTTTTAATCGGCAGCGCCCCAATATTATTAGCCTGCTCAATAATCAGACTGTCAGCTTTCAATTTGACGTGGAAATCCCAAAAAAACCCGATCGCTTTTGTTGCTAAATCTCCCTTGAGTTTCAGTTTAAAAAACTTCATCTTGTCGTCATTCTTGCGGGGAGCTTGCTTGATTTTGACGATGACATACTTTTCTTCGTCTTGGGATTGATAAATCACCTCACCTCTAATCGAAAAATAGCCATCTTCAACATCAGGTTCCGAGGGCGGCAAAGATGGGGTCGATGCTTCGCCGCTAGCCTGAATCTCCGCTGCTTCCTGATTTTCCTCATCAGAGGACGGTTCGGGAGGTTTCTTGAGCGTTTCCGGCTCCCAAACTCCCATAATCTGGGCGTGCAAGTTGCCGTCTTCTTGCCTGGTGCGGGGATAGACCACCCACAAGTGTTCTTGTTCCAGCTCCAGGTGATTTTTGACTAAACTCATGACTCTACCCAGCAAAACTGCATCAATGGCAGTTCCGTCGGCAGCTATCAGCATACCCCGGGTGAATTGCTCTTCTGATGGCGTGTAGCGGCCCCGCACCAAACCAACAGCTCGGTACTGTCTGGGTTCGCTGGGGGGGGGAATGGGATGTTGGCGCATGACGGAGGGTATGTCCTCAGCGGCCTGACTTTCGTTAGCGGCAGGCTCGGCCTTTGCGGGCGGTGCGACTGCTACGGCTGGAGTATCGCTGACAGGTGTCGAAGACGCTGCAGGCGCCGGGGGTGCAGGAGCATTGCTGGGCTGGTCTTGTGGCTTTGTTTTGTCCTTGTCGGGGGCAGAACTGTAGCGTGGTCGTTGCAGCCTATCCTTGGACGCTGGGGCGTCTGTTGGCGTTGCCGGTTGATTTTGGTCAACAGGTGCAGCCAACGCAGAAGGCACCGAACTTTCGTCTGGTGTCTCAGCAATGGAATCTGTATCTGTAGGCGGATTCACGGCCGGTTCGCTGGGCTGAGCCTTGCGATTTGAAGTAGATTTGGACGATTTGGAAGACCGGTTGGGAGAGGGGTTCATAAAAACTCCTTGCAGCGGAGACACATCCCTTAAGGGAAATTAGGAATAAACTGAAGAAACTGCTTTAAAAACTACTAGCACCTGACTTGGGGCTTGCGCCCCGAGGTCTGGTTGTGACCCGTCAACGCCAACTTTCAACGCTACGAGTGCCGATCGGTTCGCTGGCTGCTAAAATCCTTGCGAGCAAGGACTTTGGGAGTTGCTGACCGATCGATCGCCGATCGCGCTGAGCTGGAGTTGCTGGCTAATAGCATTTAGGATATTCAGCTTGCCTATTTTACTTAATCCAATTACCTAACGGCCTGATCCGCCATATTTTCGGTAATTTTTAGCTTGACCAGACTAAATTGGACAGACACCACAGTCCTTGGGCCTGTGGGTCTGAGTGTCCAAAATTGTTTAGCTAGCATAGAGTTATGGGTCTGTTACCATATTAGCTGCAAGTAAAAGGCTGCTTTGTCCGTTCGGACTTTGAAGTTAAGAACTTTTATGGTTGCATGGATCTAGTTAAATGGCAGATGCCCCCGGGCGATGCGTTAATTCTTAGAAAATAGTAGATTTTAAGCTGGGATAGTTGAATTATGGAAAAAGCAAACAAGCGTCGTGGGTTGATTACTGTAGTGGTGGTGCTATCGCTCATCGCTTTTTTGGGATTTTCTCTGGTTCCCATTTTGGACAGTATTCTTAAGGCCAGCCAAGCGCAAAGTACGTCAACTCCAACACCTACTCAGACGGCGCAGTCAGGGGAGAAGCAATCAGAGTTGCTGCAAGCTCAGGCTAGGGGATACGAATTGGTTTTGCAGCGGGAACCTGACAACGTAACGGCTTTGCGGGGATTGTTGCAGGTGCGACTGGAGTTGATAGGGCAAGGAGTAGGCGACATTAAGGATGCGATCGGTCCTTTGGAAAAGTTGGCTTCGCTGAATCCTGAGACTACTGAATACGGTATTTTGCTAGCTCAGGCTAAGGAACGCACGGGCGATCGCGAAGGGGCTGCTCAAGCTTACAGGTCAATTTTAGCGTCTAAGCCTGGGGAAATTAAGGCTTTGCAGGGGTTGGTGAATTTGCTGCTGGTGCAGCAGCGGCCGGAAGCTGCGATCGGACTGCTGCAAGATACGCTGAAGGCTGCTCCCGCTGCAAATCTGGCGAAACCGGAAAGTGTTGATGTAACTTCAGTGCAGTTGATTTTGGGACAGGTTTATGCTGTGCAGAAGCGCTACGAGGAGGCGATCGCCATTTATGACGAATCGGCTAAGGCTAATCCCAAAGATTTTCGCCCGACTTTAGGAAAGGCGATCGTGCTGAAGGAACAGGGCAAAACAGATGAGTCAAAAACGCTGTTCGATCGAGCTACTGAGTTAGCTCCTCCTAACTATAAAGACCAAATAAATCAGTTAGCTAGTGGCACTCCTTCGCCTTCTCCTGCGGCTACGACGACTCCCGAACCGGCTGCTTCTCCTAGTCCAGAAGGTGTGCTACCCAAACCTTAAGGAAAGTTTTGAGTTTGGAGTTATAAGTTAAAAAGTTTAAAATTCAAAACTTAATGCTTCTAACTCAAAACTCTTCGCCAATTACCAATTACAACCAGCAGCGGCATCCTGAGCGACAATATGCGATCGGTCAAGAGTGCGGCATTTACTGGTGAGAAACCGAGCCGCCGGAAAAAGGTGCAGAAGCTCCTGATTGGTTTTATGTTCCTAATGTACCTCCTAATTTAGACGGTCAAATTCGCCGTTCCTACGTGCTGTGGCGAGAACACATAGCACCGTTAATTGCTTGGGAATTTGCCAGCGGGAACGGTGATGAAGAGCGCGATCGCACTCCTTTATCTCACACTGATGAAGGGGTAATAACGAAACAGGGCAAGTTTTGGGTCTACGAACAGGTGATGCGAATTCCCTATTACGGCATCTATGAAATTAACAGCGGTCGATTAGAAGTTTATCGGTTGATGGAGGGGTATTATCAACTGTTAGAACTCAATCAACGCGGTCATTTTCCCATTGCATCTTTAGGCATAGAATTGGGACTTTGGCAAGGCAGTTATCAAAATCAAAGTATGCTTTGGCTGCGTTGGTGGGACGAGGAAGGTAATTTGCTGTTGATTGGCGATGAAAGAGCAGAATTAGAGAGATTGCGAGGGGAGCAACAGCGGGAAAGAGCCGAGAGTGCAGAACAGGCACGACAAGCTGAATTTCAGGCAAGAAGAGATGCAATTCCCCAGTTGTTGGGAATGGGTTTGAGTGCCGAACAGGTGGCGGAGGCGTTAAGTTTATCTGTGGAGGAAGTAACGGAGAATGCTGGCGGGTGAGACAATTTAGCCTTGAGGTCTTAACAGTGTTGTCGTCAAGGAATGTCCAGTTCAATGACGAGAGTCAGTAAGCTGCGTCAGCCATTTGGTAATTATCTACAGCTAAGCAGATCGCCAGCTAAAAAATTTACAAATTTTTACTATTCGGGGAGCAAATAGAAACTAATTGGGCCGAATACTCAGTATAATCATAATCATAACTCCCTGTTGCATTAAAGGTTAATAGTGGTGAATACTCCCATTCAGAAAATTATTTTTGGCAGCCCTGGAACTGGAAAAAGCTACCGAATTGACAATAAAATAATCCCTCAAGACTTAGGTATTGATAAAAAAAGCCATCCAGAAAATGTAATTAAAACCGTTTTTCATCCCGAATATACTTATGGCGATTTTATGGGCAAACTTGTACCTATTACTAGAGCTGGGAAAGTAGAATATAATTATTATGAGGGTCACTTTCTCAAAGCCTTATCCCAAGCGTATCGAAAAATACTCGATGCTTATGACAAACAGGGAAATAAAATATCTGAAATTCAAAATATAGCTTTGGTAATAGATGAAATAAACAGAGGTAACTCCTCAGCAATATTTGGAACTATTTTTCAGCTTTTAGATAGAGATGAAGATGGATGGTCAAGCTATGGAATTAATATCACTGAAATTGAATTCATGAAAATTCTGCAATTGATAGGAACTAGATTTTCTTATGATGAAGAAGGCAAAATAGAGTATAAACTATCTCCCTATGTTTCTGAAGGCGTTAAAAATCTTGCTACTTTGCAAAAGAAGATAGAATTCCTGAAATTTGATCTGGTTGAAAGGATTATTCGTATTCCCCCCAATTTATCCATACTCGCTACTATGAATACATCTGACAACTCGATTTATTTTATGGATAGTGCCTTTAAACGGCGTTGGGATTGGGAGTTTGTCAATTGGGATGATAGCAACCCTCTACCTGGAGGATACGGAAAAGCTAAAAATGGAACTTTAGACGATAAAGAATGGCTAGATTTTATTAACAGGATTAATATTTTTATCAAAAGCTATCATGCTTCCATTCGTGGGATTGAAGATAAGCAGATTGGTAAATATTTCATTAAAGAACGGCCAATCACGGCCGAGCAAATTCAAAACAAACTAATGTTTTTCTTGTGGGATAGTGTATTTACCCGCGATAAAAAACCCTTGTTAGAGCTTTTAGGTAAAGAAAGAGATGAGCTTGTGACTTTTGGTGATTTTACCAAGTTACATAATACATTTGTTGAAAAAATTATGAACTTTAATAACTAAATCCAAGTTTAATTAACCAATGATTAACTTTTCCGAAATAAAGCTGGTCAAAGACCCTAATGATAATTTTGTAGGAATTCGTAAATCACAATCAGGAGATACTTACGAATTCTGGCTGCCGAATGGATTTAATGAGTTTCCTGAAGAAGAGTTCGATAAGGTGCGAGATTTATTCTTTAAAATGTATCGTACCTTTCGCAAATTTGAAAATGATAATAAAGCCAATCGAGTTAATCTTAACAGAGATGATTATCAAACAGATCAAGATCAGACGACTGTTTCTTCAGATGGACTTTCTCTGCAAACTGAGGAAGGAGAACCTTGTCAGCTATATAGCAAACTCAAAATGATTGAGCGTGTACTCGAAACTTACGATGACTTAGCTATTAACTCAATTCAAAGAAAAGTAAAACGGACTGAAGATATTGATTATTCCCAAATTTATAAATACTTAGATAAGGCTATCTATCTAGAGAATGATGTAATTTATGTGGAAACAATGGATTTACCCCGTCCTGTATTGCTTTATGAAAGTACAGATATTGTTAATCTTTATTGTTACATTCTTGATGAAATTGTTCAGCAACTACAAGAAGATGTAGCAGATAATATTAAAGCTCGTACTGAAGATATTCGTTTTCTAGCTCAACGGTTTAAAGATGATTATCTAAGTAGCGAGCAATCAATTTTTGATAAGGATACTTTTTTAGAAACCACAAGTATTCTCAAAGAAGCACTAGATAGTATAGATAAAAATACTTACTACAAAGATAATGATTATTGGGGTCTTTATGAAGCTATTGAGACATTTTTATATGGTGAACTTAATCCAGGGCGTGATGATGGCGATTACTGGGGAATCAAAGGATTTTCATTGATTTGGGAAGATATGTGTCATACATATTTTTTCAGAAATTGTAAAGAGGAAATTTGCTATGCAGATACAGATATACCTTTGAAGGATTATGATAATGGTCTTCGTAAAATAACGGAAAAAAATAGAGTTGGTAACTTGCCAATCAGAGTCTCAAATGGCTCTATTTTCTGGCAGCCATGGATTTACTCTACTGAATCAGATAAAGGAGATGACTATCAAATACTGAGATGGCATGAGTTACTTGTGATTGAATTTGACTTAAATCCTAGACATCTAGTTTTAACAGATGGGGTCGCATTCCATCAAGATTATGGTTTAGAGAATTATGGCTATGATACAGAAAATCAAACCAGTAAATTAATGAAATTTTTACGTCCTGATTTGGTTTTAACCGACAGGGATTTTAACCTAAGAATAATTGATTATAAAGATGTTCCCGTGGAGTTCTATCTTAATCCTTCTAATGATCCTAAAGAAAAGAAGAAGTATAAACACGATCTTATTAAGCAGCTTACTTATGAATTAGCACTTCAACAAACACATACAGTTTCACAAAGTTTATTTTGGCTCCCCTACTACTACGAATCACCAATTAAGGACTCTTTTTTAGGCGAGGTTGAGTCATCACTAGATATAGAAGGAATTCGTGTCTTTAAAGCTAACTTCTTTTTAATTCAAAGTGAATATCTTCAGGAGAAATTATGAATTCAGATATAAAAAATGTTGGTATTTATAACGAAAATTTCAATTTTAAAAGTGATTACCTGCCGTTGATAGCATTTAAAAGTGAAAATCAAAAAAATGCGGTTGAGGAATATATATTGACTAAAGTTGATGTTTTCTTTAAACGCATAATTAAAATTGAAATTGATGTCAAAAAGTCTCAGATAAACTATTCCAATACAATTACAGAAAAAGACTTTACTGAACAGCCTATTAGCTATTTTTATGAAAATATTTTTGTTGACTTAGGCAAACGCAATTGCGCTGGCCAATTAGATGTGTCTCCTAAATGGGGAATTACCTTCGATCAAAAATGCGCGCCTATTGAAGTAAGCTATTTACCTGCTAAGTTTAGTATTTATCGAAATTCTCAACCTGAATTCACGCCATTCGGGTATAGTTACTCTAAGAATAAAAAATTTTACTATAGATATGGAACAATAGATATTAACAGCAAACCCATTTTTTATTATATTTATTTCACATTACAGGAAATAATAGATGTTATTAAAGCGTAAGGTTATTAAATTTCGGAGATTACCGATGGGAAGTAAGAGATGGACTCCCAAGAAAAACGGAATCTCAAAATCTAGCTTTGTCCTGTTTTGGTCAACCCCTACAGCAATATCACAGTTTCAGCCGATCGCCCCCATTACGATCGCGAATCTGTCAGGTAATTTCCGTATCAAGCCGCTTGAGAAAAATCAGAGTTTTTCCTCGCTGAATCTTTGAAACTCTCCCTTCATTAAATGAGATACTTCAGGCTGTGGAATGCCAATAATTTGACTAATTTCGCCCTGTTTTAAGTTCCGTTGTTTCAAGATACGGATTACTTGAATCCCTGTTTTGCCCCGCGTAAAAAGTTCATGTGCGTCCTCCTGTTTGAGGTCAGCGAATACATTGCCACTGCTTTCTTCAAAAAATGGTTCTTGTGTCATGCTTCTTTCTCTAGCAATTAGAAATAGCGCTCGAACATTTCAATTTTAACCGTCGAACTCACCTTGCTCATGCTGCTGTCTGCAAGTTTTTGTAGGCATGAGATTTGGCTGAGTGCACCCAATGTTTTAAGAGAAAGTATCGATATCATTAGAGGTGGGCAATGCCCACCCTACCAATCAATACTTTCGTTCCTGCGGCTCAAACATCGTAATCGCCACCGGCATATAAGCCAAATCAATCCCCGCAGGGGAATAATACGCCATTGTATGCTTCAAGAAATTGCCGTCATCGCGCTCAGTAAAATCTTCTCGCGAATGAGCTCCCCGACTTTCCTGCCGGTTCAAAGCAGAAGTTAAAATCATTTTCCCGACAATAATCAAACTCCGCAACTCCAAAGCTTCCACAATTTCCGTATTCCACAACGTGCCTTTATCGTCTAAGTAAACTTCCTGATATTGTCGCTCTAAATCCTCCAATTTCTTTAAACCTTTCTGCATCAATTCGGCGCTACGAAATACGCCACAATACTCAGTCATAGTATCTTGATACTGCTGCCGCACTTGATTAATTCGGTATTTTCCGGGACGTTCTAAAAGTGTCTGAATTTGCTCTTTTGCTTCCTGGATATAACGCTGTTCGTCTACGGCAGGCAACTTGCGATTTTGCACGAATTGTGCTATGGTTGCGCCAGTAACTTTGCCGTAAACTACGCATTCCAACAGCGAATTGCTGCCCAAACGGTTGGCGCCGTGAACTGACACGCAAGCTGCTTCGCCGGCTGCAAAGAAACCGTCTACCAAACTGTCAGGACTGCTGCGAACTTGCCCGCTAACATTAGTAGGAATTCCTCCCATTGAATAGTGAACGGTAGGGCGGACGGGCATCGGCTGATTTACGGCATCAATTCCTAACAAACGGTGGGCTTCTTCCCAAGCAAAAGGAATTTTGCTCATGATTTTTTCGCGTCCCATGTGCCGCAAATCCAGATAGATAAAGGGGCCGCCGGCACTACTATCAACATTAATTCCTCGGCCGGCGCGAATTTCTATGGAAATTGACCGCGAGGTGATATCTCTGGGCGCTAATTCCATCCGCGACGGGGCATAATTGGCCATAAATCGATCGCCCTCTGAATTAATCAAATAAGCGCCTTCGCCCCGCACAGCCTCCGAAATCAACACTCCCACGGGATACAAACCAGTCGGGTGAAACTGCACAAATTCCATATCTTCCAGCGGCAATCCAGCTAAAGCCGTCATCGCCAAACCGTCTCCCGTCGAGGCGTAATCGTTCGACGTGGTATTGTAAACTCGGCCGTAACCCCCCGTAGCAAACATCACCGCCTTAGCACGGACAACCTCAATTTGACCGTCTAGAAGGCGGTACATAACTACCCCCTTGGCTTGGCCTTCTTCCAAAATCAGGCGCGTAACATACCACTCCTGATAGATGTGAACTCCGCAGCGGCGCAGATTGTTGACTAATTCGTGGAGGATGGCGTGACCGGTTTTGTCGGCGGCGTAGCAGGTGCGGCGGTGGGAATGTCCGCCAAAAGCGCGCTGGGCAATTCTGCCGTCTGGGAGGCGGGAGAAGAGGACTCCCATGTGTTCTAAATCTATGACTACACCGGGCGCTTCCCGGGTGAGGATTTCTACCGCGTCTTGGTCTGCTAAATAGTCTGAACCTTTTACTGTGTCGAAGGCATGGGCTTTCCAACTGTCTTCAGGATCGACATTTTGGAGGCTGGAGGCCATGCCGCCTTGGGCTGCGACGGAGTGCGATCGAATCGGGTGAGTTTTGGCGACGACAGCTACCTTTAAACTGGGGTCAGTCCGAGCAATTTCTACTGCGGCGCGGCAACCTGCTAAACCGCCGCCTACAATGATTACGTCGTGTTCTAGCATTTTTTTGAATTCTTTTGAGTGTTCTGCTCAACTTATGGTGACGCAAAAAAAAACTTCCTACCAAAAGAGCAGGAAGTTTTTTAACTTTTGATTTTCCATTCAAATCAAAAGTTAAAATCTCAAATTGGACTAGCCGGCGCTTTCGGCAGGGTTCTGAAGCGACTGATTTCCCGTTGCAGAAGGTTGAGGTTCCGTACCGGGTTCTACAGCAAGCACTTCAATGTTATTTAGCAGAGTTGTAACGAAAGCAAACAGCAAGAAGGGCAGAGACAGCACTAAAATCAAGCCGACGGTAGCCAAGGCGAAGATTTGGCGAGCGCTACTCCACAAGGCGAGTGCCGACGCTAGACTTAGGAAGATGACTATCAGCCAAACAATGATTTGACCGTAAATGTCGCCAAAGGTGAGCGTACATCTAAGGCGATAGTTTTGGATGTTATTCATTTGATGCCTCGCGAGATTGCTATTACGACTTGTCCAAAAATACTTTGACAGTGCGTCAATGCCCACTGTAAATTTCTAAGTTTAGCTGCCGCAACTTGGTTTTGGGGTTGTTGTAAACATTCTTTAATAAGTTGCGACAACACTTGCTATATCTTTGCTTCAAACTGGGAAATTCTGCCGAAACAGTTGGCGATTGCACTCCGACGCCTAGAAACCGGGTTTTTTACTGTTTTGGCGGGCTGACTAGAAGGAAACACGCGAAACAACCAAGTTGATGGCCGCCCGTGTGTCTAGAATTACGAAACAAAGGCATAAGGGGAAAGTCTACTTTTTGAGGGAGCCCCGACTTGGTAAAGAAATGTTAAGCTGCATGGCAATGGAATCAACCTTTATAGTGTCCCACCTGTCTTTTGGCCCATGTTTTCAGAGAGCAAATTGCTGATTTCGCGCTGTTTCCTGGCTGGTTTGGGAACGCAGATGTTTCTGTACCGCGAAGACCGGATTCCCCAGGAGAGTCCGGTGCTGGTGGTGAGCAATCACCGCAGTTTCTTAGATCCTGTGCTGCTGACGGCGGCTTTGGGTCGATCGATCCGCTTTGCTTGTCATCATTACATGGGTCAAGTTCCGGTGATGAGGGAAGTTGTCACGACTTTCGGCGCTTTCCCCTTGGAAGCACCGGAGCACCGACAGCAGCATTTTTTCTCTCAAGCCACAGCGCTGCTGCAAGGCGGGGAGATGGTGGGGGTGTTTCCAGAGGGTGCAGAACCGATGGTGAAGCTTACTGGCCCGAATACTGTGGGGAAGTTTCAGCGGGGATTTGCTCACTTGGCTTTGCGGGCACCGGTGCGGGACTTGGCAGTTTTGCCGGTGGCGATTAGTTCTTTTGAGGAACACTCAGTACGATCGGGTGTACCGCTCAAGTTGTTGAGTTTGTTTGATCCTTCGGAACCGCTGTTCGATCGATCTGGATGGCATCCTGTGATAATTTATCAGCGAGTTAACGTTTTAATCGGCCGGCCTTACTGGATTACTGCCGAGAAACAGCAGCAATATCAAGGCAAAAAAGCCAAAGCAGTTGTGGCTGAACTCACAGACCACTGTCAGGGCGAAATTGCAGAATTACTCCAACGAGGTTGTTTGTAAGTTTGTTGACTGTTGACTATTGGCTGGTGTCAGATTTCCAATCTAAAATCTAAAATCTAAAATCGATTGACTTGAATCATGGCAAATGCTAACAATAAGGTTCGTTTCCTAACCCCCAGACCTCCGAAACCCGATCGCCCTTTATTTGTATTTTTGCCCGGTATGGACGGGGGCGGTTTGCTGCTGCGCTCCCAAATTCCTAAATTAGCCAATCATTTCGATATTCGTTGCTTAACTTTACCTGCGGACGATACGCCTAGTTGGGATGTACTGGTTGGGGAAACAATTGCCTTAATTGAAGCCGAAAAGGAAGCCGGAAAGCCGAAGCGGCCGGTTTATATGTGCGGCGAGTCATTTGGGGGCTGTTTAGCGATGAAAGTTGTGTTAGAAGCTCCCCAATTGTGCGATCGATTAATCTTAGTAAATCCAGCTTCTTCCTTTCGACAGCAGCCTTGGGTGCAGTGGGGTTCGTACCTGACTCAGTGGCTGCCGGCCAACCTTTATCCGCTGTCGGTAATCGGTTTATTGCCGATATTAGCATCATTAGGAAAGATTGGGCGCGACGATCGCCGCGCTTTGCTAGAAGCGATGCAAGCAGTACCGCAAAACACGTCTGTGTGGAGATTGGCGTTAGTGCGATCGTTTAATGTTGACGAAAATCAGTTGCGCGGCATCAAACACCCGACGCTAGTAATTGCTAGCGGTGCCGATCGGCTGCTGCCTTCTTTAGCAGAAGCGAAGCTTTTAGTCAAAGTAATTCCCAAGGCTCAAATGGTGCTGCTGGCTAACAGCGGTCATGCTTGTTTGTTAGAAACAGATGTTGACCTTTTTGCGATTATGCAAGCTCGCAATT
This sequence comes from Microcoleus sp. Pol12B3, assembly GCF_036701355.1. NCBI lineage: Bacteria > Bacillati > Cyanobacteriota > Cyanophyceae > Oscillatoriales > Microcoleaceae > Microcoleus > Microcoleus sp. Pol12B3. Next base: position 103,964 of record NZ_JAUBQS010000010.1, on the reverse strand, counting down.
TTTTGACAAAATCCGAAGAAAATCGGTCATTAGTCAGCAGTCATTAGTTATTAGTCATTAGCTATAGTTAATAGTCATTAACTAAGACTTCTCACTTAGCAATAAGTCTAGGCAAAATTAGAGATGGGTTATCGGTAAAATTCATATCCCAATTAACCCGCCCTGCCACTCATTAGTAACTCCCTAAATACCAGCAACTAATGACTAATAACTAATGACTAATAACTAATAACTAATAACTAATTAAGATTTAGCCATTTTTGAGCGTTAAGTCGCTGGACGACGCCAAACACCATGAGGTCTAGTGTTACCTTGCGCTCATCTATCAAAAAAGGCTCTAAAGTGCTAGTTTTGGTATTAGTTTCAGCGCAGGAAAACGCCCTTTGACTTTGAATATTTTCTTGAGGAAAATACAGGTTAAATTGGCGCTGACCTTCTTGAAATTTACCAATTACCTGCCAGCAATCGCCAACGGAACTCATGCCGGCAACTGGGAGTTTTTGTTTTGCCAAACTCACCTCTAAATCCTTAACGCCCTGCTTAGTCAAAGCAGTTTGCAAAGCGGGCAAATAATCTTGTTGAATAAATTCCGCAAAGGGCTTGTCTTCAACAGCAGGTGCTTTTTCCTTTTTAGCTTTAGCTGGGGGCTTGTCGCCTTCGGCCTTGGCTGCGGGCTTTTTAGCAGCAGGCTGAGGCTTGTCAGTGCTGGGTAAGTCGCTGGTATCGGGTTCGTCGGAACTCGGGGCGTTCTCGATCGCAGCACTGGGAGTTTCCGATTCGCCAGCGGTAGGATTTTTCGGTTCTTTGGGCTTTTTAGCGGCAGGCTGAGGCTTGTCAGTGCTGGGTAAGTCGCTTGTTTCGGCTGTGTCGGAACTTGGGGCGTTCTCGATCGCAGCACTGGGAGTTTCCGATTCTCCAGCGGTAGGGTTTTGCGGTTCTTCTGGCATTAACGCTTCCTTTTAAAAGTGATCGGTAAAAGAATTGTGAGTGCAGGTGGGGGCGATCGACTTTTTTCGATCGCCCCCACTGTTTATCGAAAACCAAGCGAGAGAGAATTGCTCGTTCCAAAAAATTTGAACTCAAAACACTCTCAGAGGGCGATCGCCGGCAAACATCACAACTCCTTTGGTTATTCTAAATCTCAGCGACAGCTCGTTCAATCAAACGGCGGGCGAGAGTTTGAACACCAGTGTGTTCGTAGTAGTTGGTAGTCATATCGAGGAATGCGCCCACGTAGTCCACCTTGTCAGCAGAAATTTCCACAAAACTCTGCAAGTGGCCGAGTACATTTTGAGGAGTCAAACCTCGATCGCTCACAAAAGAGCTCATCCAGCCGGAAACCGAATTAAAGCTTTCGCCAATAAAGCCGAGTTGACCTGCGGGAGAACCCCCAGGAATCATGCCACCGATCGACTTAAAGGCCGAATTATCTTGCAAATCGTTCGGGGAGAGCTTTTCAATCCAAGACTGAGTTGCCATGATAAAGTCCGGGCCCAGGGGAATCAAACCGTCAAAACACACCAAAGCAGCCATCCGCATCAGGGATTCGCCGCCGTAGTCGCCCAAGGAAGCAGCAAAATCGCCAATGCTGTCGCCGGGAAGGCCGTTAATTTGGCAAAAAGCTAGCAACTCTGTGACTAATTTCAAAGACAGATCGATCGTTTGAGCTTTTTCAGCCTTGGGAGTGATATTGCCGAGGAACGACAAAAACGAGACATTTTCCGCAACTTTATTGGCGAGGGCCGCACTGCCCAAAGCCTTGTCGGTACTGTCAATAGTTTGGTAAAGCCAGAGAGCGCGTTGATAGCCCTGAGACTTATCGTTGAAGAGGTAGATGGCGCGCTCGCCAATTTGCTGAATTAGTTCTTCGTCTGTTTCGCCAGTAACGGTGCGAATGGTATTTTCAAAGCCAACTAAATTGTTCCACTCACCGGGAACCACAAAGTCAAGCGCTCGCAGGGCTTTGACAGTCATGTTGTCTTGAGGCAGTGTATCGACTAATTCAAAGACTGTTTTGCTCACAAAAAACTCCTTTTGCTGGAACGAAAATCAAAGGTATTACTTTTGGCAGATGCCAAGAACTTCACAGTCTTATTCTGGCAGACTTAGTTCTAATAGCGCCAGACTGGAGTCGGGCGCGGAGTGTGACAAAAGACGTTGCTACTTGAGACGGGCGAGACCGCCGAGGTTAAATTTTGACAGCCAAGCTTCGCGATCGCCAGCGGTAAAAGAGGGATTGCGGGATTGAACTTTCACCTGATAGCGATTTGCCACTAAAACAGCAGTGATATTGGCACCCTGATTAACGGCGGGATAGCCGCTGATTTGCTTGGTACTTTGCTGGAATTTTGCACCTGCGCTGGGGTTGCCGGCGATGTCGTTAATCGAGAGAACCGCGACATTTTTTCCGTCTTTGTTCAGCTTAGCTTCAGCAAAACCGGATTTTTCTTGAGCAAAAACGCGATCGAATCCACCGCCCGAAGACGGGAAGTATTTATTTAACTTACCGCCTGCAACTGCCTTCTTGGGCAGGTTTTGATTACTAGCACTTGATTTATCAGCAGTTGTCTGCTGTGCCTTACCAGGTTTTTGGGTGCTTTCCTGCTGAGCTTTGTCCCAGCGGGAGGGGGCTTGGGTTTGACCGCAGGCGGTCACTAACAGCAGTACCGAGATCAGGAATGGAGCTAAGATGCGGCGTGCGGGGGAAAATTGCATCGCTGTCTCCTCATTAGTAGGTTTCCATAACAATTGTGGCTCAGAATTTGGCAATTTGTGTGGTCTGAGCGGATTATTTGTCTTCTTTGCAAAAAAATCCTCTACCTGCGGGCAGAGGATTTTTTTGCAATTACGATTTTTGAAGGAAGAAAACTGAAAGATTGCTCCACAGATAAATTCTGGGGATGGGGGTAAAGAAACTAAGTTTTCTGATAGCCAGAAATCTCAAAACAATTTTTGCTGATTTTCCCTAGATTTATCTAGAAATTTCAGAGCAATTGTTCATCAATCGTCTTACTTCGGCTTTCCAACTTAGGTCCTACTTTAGGGGTAAGGATCAGGCGTCGCTTTCAATGTAGATAAACAACAAACCCATTACCACAACCGGCATCAGCCAGGTAATTAGCGGAATCAAAATCCAAGGCAAGAAAGAAGCAGCGTAGGAACCTGTCATATCAAATTCTCCAAACTAAAGTTAGTGTGTTCCAACAGGGATATTTGGGAGTGAAGCCTAATTGTTGACTAAACCCCGGAAAATGGCATCGATGCCGTTAAAGTTTTCGAGTAAGAAGTAGGCAACAAAGACGCCGCCCATCCCGCCAATGAAGAAACCACCGGTAAACTGGCTCCACCCCTCAGCATTTCTGAGGGCATCGGGGGTCATGGGATTAGCGCTAGGGTAGCTGGTGTTGTCTTGTTTGAAAGAGACTAAACCGTAAGCAGACATACCTAGTGTGCCAAGCAGAACTAAGACGAGGGCTGTATATAATCCTCCGAGATTAGCTGCTTCTGGATAATCCCGCAGGGGCCCGAAGACGATTTGGGGGCCGACGAGGAAATAACCGTGTGCCAAACCGATTTCTAGGCCTCGAATTAGGGGCGAGAGTCCTTTGCGGTAGGCAGGCAGGTTGCCGATGAATGCTTTTGTGAAATCAGAAGCACTGATGGGGGTAGCTAGATGACCCGTGAAGGGGTCGCCGTTAAAGGGTTTAATAAGCTCTGCATCTCTGGGATCGGCCATATTCTGTTTGTCCTCGCAGTTTAATAAAGTTGAGGCGTTCAAGTCATATTTTACGCAGGGAGGTGTTTCCTATTTGCATAATTGGCAGCAAGCTTTAGAAAAGTTCACTATTCTTTAGTTTTTGGAAGAATTTTTCTTTTGGCTCTTATACCAGAAAGCGAGTCGATCGGGCGACACTCCAAGGAAATAAGCGATGATTACTATTTGATTAATGGCGGTGGTTTTGAGAACCCCAAGCTGCTGCCAGCGACGGGCGGAGGTCAGGACTGGCTGGGTTACTATTTCAATGCGGCCTTGTTTTTTCAACCGCCGCACGAATTCAAAGTCTTCCATAACGGGCAAGTCGGGAAAACCGCCGATTTTGTCAAACGTAACTGCCTTGAGGAAAATAGCTTGATCGCCGTAGGGCATTTGCAGAAAGTTCGATCGGCACTTTACCCCTCTTTCTACCAGCCGGAGGCTGAGCCTGCAGGCGTCAATCTTGAGTTCAAAGGCCCCTGCTACAGCAGACGGGTTAGCTAGTACCCGACGCGCGCTAGCGTCGTACCCGCGAGGCAAAAGAGTGTCTCCGTGGAGAAACAGCAATATGTCTCCTGTAGCAGCAGCAGCACCTGCATTCATTTGGGTGGCGCGGCCTGGGGCGGTGGAGATAACTCGGACGCCCAAAGATTTTGCTATATCGGCTGTACCGTCGCTACTGCAGCCGTCGGCGACAATTATTTCGACATTTTTGGCCTGAAGGGCGCTGGAGATGACTGAGGCAATTGTAGGTGCTTCGTTTAAGACTGGAATGATAATGGAAATTTTGAGATAGGGATTTTCTAGCGACATACAGAATTAAGCACCCCGTGAGAGAGGGTGGGTTTTGTAAAAAGTTTATCTGTTATGAGAGTCAATTTTTTACGCCGGGATAGCCCCTACATTGGGCCTTAAGGTGGGAAGGCGAGTTTTGTAAAAAGCTTATCTCTTAGTTGCTCATTTTTTACACCGATATCGCCCCTACATTTGGCTTTCATCTGACAGGGCGGGTTTCATACAAATCTGAGCTATTAATTGTTAGTTTATTTGCTAATTTTTGGTATTTTCTCGCGCCTGGGACAATAGTCCCAGGCGCTGTCTAACTGCTACTAAAATTCAGCATTTGGTTAGACGAATACAATTACTATATTATGACTGTTTAGTTCCAAAATTAAGTAGTTTTATAAACTTCTATATAACACTTTATAATAATTTAGCTTCCTTAAACATAGTTTAGTTATTTCAATATATTAATATCTAAACCGAGGAGATCTTCGGGTCTATCGATATCTGCAAGAGTGGGAAGATAAGCAATATTTAGATCTAGCTTTTGGGCGATCGCCCGGGTACAAGCCAATACTTCACTGCTTCCCCACTGAATGCCACCGAACAATTCCGGTATCGATCGCCGCAGCCCGATCAGATAATAACCTCCGTCTTTGGCTGGGCCCAAAACTAAATCGTGCTGGCTCAGTTCATCAAAAGCTTGTGCCATGATTTCTGCTTTCAAACCAGGACAATCAGTGCCGATAATTGCAGTTTTCTCAACCCCTGAATTAAAAGACTTTTGAAACGCTGCTGTCATTCTTGCGCCCAAATCACCGTCTCTTTGATTTTGACAAATAATATCATTTCCCAACCACTCTTGCATCAGTTGTTGGCTGCCGCCGGCTCGGTGAATTTCTACGGATAATCGGCGGGCTTGTTGGAGAGAGAGAGCGCAGGCGATCGTCCGTTGAGCCATCAAGCGGTGAAGGTTGGCAGCACCTGCTTTTCCCAGCACGGGAATTAGTCGAGTTTTGGTTGTTCCCGGTTCGGGATAGCGAGTGAAAACAATCAGTTTTTCGGACATCATTTATCGTTCAAAAGTTTTAAAGGAAGGAACCGCAGAGTCGCAGAGGAAGAAAAGAGAAAGAGCTAACAACTGATTCACCGATTGCAGATCGATGTGGGTGGGTTAGGCAATGACTTAATTTAATCGCAGCGCCCCACTCACCACACAATAAATTTACTTAAAAATAGCCAGCGGTTAGCTCATTTCTAGCATTCGTTGGATCGGCTGTAAGGCTGCTAGTTGAATATCTTGGGGCATGGTAATTTCAGGGGTTTGATTTTTTAGGGATAGATACAATTTTTCCAAGGTATTTAATCTCATGTGCGGGCATTCGTTGCAAGCGCAGTTATTATTGGTGGAAGGAGCGGGGATGAAGCGTTTATGCGGAGCTTGCTTTTGCATTTGGTGAATGATTCCCGGTTCAGTCGCGACAATAAAAGCTTGGCTGGAACTACCTTGAGAATATTTGAGCAAAGCAGTGGTAGAGCCGATATAATTGGCGTGGCGCAGCACGGGAGGTTCGCATTCTGGGTGGGCAATTATTTCGGCATCGGGATTTTCGATTTTGAGTTGAACTATCTTTTTTTCTGAGAAGTTTTCGTGGACCATGCAAGCTCCTTGCCAGATCTCCATGTTTCTCCCCGTTTGTTCCATGACGTAGCGACCGAGATTGCGGTCTGGTCCAAAAATTATCGGCTGATTTTCGGGAATTTGGTTGACAATTTTAACAGCGTTAGAACTGGTGCAAATTATATCGCTCATTGCCTTAATTGCGGCGGTACAATTAATGTAGGAAATTACCAAATGTGCTGGTCGATCGGCTTTGAAAGCTGCAAAGGCTTCGGGAGGGCAACTGTCGGCGAGGGAACATCCAGCATTTAAGTCTGGCAACAATACTAATTTGTCGGGATTGAGAATTTTTGCGGTTTCGGCCATGAAATGAACTCCGGCAAAAACTATGACATCGGCGCTGGTGTTGGCGGCTTTGCGGGCAAGTTCTAGGGAGTCGCCAATGAAGTCTGCGATGTCTTGAATATCGGAGTCTTGGTAATAGTGGGCGAGAATGACGGCGTTTAACTCTTGTTTGAGGGCGTTAATGGCTGCAAACAAGTCGTGGGGCAGTCGGGTTTGAGTAAAGTTCGGAGCAGGTGCGGTGGTAAACACAGTTAGAATATTCCGGGGAAGGTGGCGAAGACAGCTAAAGTGTATTTTGAATTATAGTTGAATTCACCAAAAAGTGCTGGCTGTTCAGTGGGGCCAATCTAAAATCCAAAATATGCTGCGGGAGAGTTCAAAAATTGGTCGCTGTTTCTTATGCTGAGTAAGAAGGGGCTAGGGAGCGATCGCACATGACAAATCACATGAATAAAGCTAAATCTATCAAAATTGCGGTGGTGGGGGACGTTCACGATCGCTGGGAACCTGAAGACGGCGAAGCCCTGAAGCATCTGGGCGTTGATTTGGTGCTGTTTGTGGGGGATTTTGGCAATGAGTCGGTGGAGGTGGTGCGGGCGATCGCCCAATTGGACATTCCGAAAGCAGCGGTGTTTGGGAACCACGATGCTTGGTACACGGCGACTGAGTGGGGCCGCAGTCAGTGCCCTTACGATCGCACTAAAGAAAATTGGGTGAAACAGCAGTTAGATTTAATGGGGGAAGCTCACGTCGGTTACGGGAAAAGGGATTTTCCAGAATTGGGCGTAACTGTGGTGGGAAGCCGCCCGTTTACTTGGGGGGGATCGGAGTGGAAGTACGGTGATTTTTACTCGGAGTGGTTTGGGGTAGAAAGTTTTGAGGAATCGGCGCGGCGCATAGCAGCGGCTGCGGCGGATGCCGATTGCGAAAATGTGATTTTTTTGGGTCACACGGGCCCTACGGGGTTAGGAGAGGCTCCTGAAGACCCCTGCGGTCGAGATTGGAAGCCGCTGGGCGGGGATTGGGGCGACCCGGATTTTGCGGAGGCGATCGATCGAACTCGGAGTTCTGGGAAGCACATACCGCTAGTAACTTTTGGTCATATGCACCACAAACTGCGGCACACGAAGCACGAGTTGCGGAAGTCGCTGGAGGTGAGTGCGGAGGGTACGGTGTATTTGAATGCGGCCAGCGTACCGCGGATTGTGGAGAGAGAGTGCTCGAAACTGCGAAATTTCTCGATCGTCCTGCTGGAAAATGGAGCAGTGTCTGAAGTGTCTCTGGTATGGGTAGGCGAAGATTTTGCGGTAGAAAGAGAACAAATTCTTTATCGGCACACTGAATCTGCAGCTATTTGTAGTTAGAGACAATTGCTGGTATGATAAAATGAATTCGCCCGGAGAGGTGGCAGAGTGGTCGAATGCGCCTGACTTGAAATCAGGTGAACCGCAAGGTTCCGTGGGTTCAAATCCCACCCTCTCCGTTTAACAATTCTCTTGTCCGTTAAGGGTTTCAGATTATCTATCCCCTCAAGAGTTCCCTTTGCCGCTCATCTTTGGCTCACTCATGGTATTTGGCCACAAAAAAACACCCCCGCAGGGGTGCTGTTGCTTACCAGGTAATTTTTCTAGCTAACTGACTTAACTAAACCCTTCCTCATCCGCTGGGTCGCCGTAGGGGTCTTCGCTCGCGGGGATGACATTGCCGAACATTCCAGCATCCGCTACGTAGTCTGCGGGGTCGCCGTAGGGGTCTTCGCTGGCCGGACTCACGTTACCGAACTGTCCGTAGTCTGTACCGGCGTAGTCTGCGGGGTCGCCGTAGGGGTCTTCGCTGGCCGGACTCACGTCGCCGTACTCTCCGTAGTCTGCGGGGTCGCCGTAGGGGTCTTCGCTGGCCGGACGCGCATTGCCATACTGTCCGGGATTTGAGGGATCTTGGTAATTACCGTCAGGATCGACTTGCTCGCTGTCGGGCCCGACGATCGCATCTTTTAACTTCCGAAAAAATCCGTCTACCATGATAAAGTTCCTCTTTTTTATGTGGTGAAAAACTGGTGTTTTAGATTGGGAATCCCAGATTTAATTAAAAATCTCCCATCGGTAATCTAAAAGCTCAAATCGTTAGGCTACTGTGCCGGAACAGGAGCTGTAGCTTCCGGCAAGCTAGTAAGGTCTCGACCGGTATTTTGGTTGTTGTAGCCTTGGAATTCCCGGTAACGCATTGCCTCGGACTCCGGAACTTTAATTCCTCCAGGCGGGGGCGTTACCCAGTGAGCGCGATTCTGGGCATCGCGGTAGTAAACGCGACCGTTTTTGGAAAGGTAATATTTTCCCTGCGGCCCCTGTTGTTGCTTGTTTTTATGCTGGTTGTAGAGGTAGTAAAGGGCCGCTGCTCCTGCTAAAGTAATCCCTACTTTTTGAGCATTGCTCAGTCCTTTTTTCGCTTGTGGGGAAGGAGCGGAGCCGCGATTAGTTTGCACTCCTCCAGCGCGAGTATCGTCAACAGGAGGCGGAGGAGCGTAAGTTCGCTCGCTAGAACCGCAAGCACTCACAAAGGGAAAGGTCAGCAGCGTTGTCAGCAGCAGAGCCACGAAGCGCGATCTTTGAGGTTCGGGTTTGATTGTGTTCATTGCCGCTCCGAATTGTCGGGATGATAGGTAGGACGTGTTCTGGCGAGGTTGAGGAACCTGAGCTGCTGCTAACAGTTTTTAGAGTAAATTAATTTCTCGAAGCAATTTTGACCAAAGTAGTTGCTGAGAATTTATCAACAGCGCAGGTACGGTATTGCGTTTCTATTTAATCATGGTGCAATCTCTCGATGATTTACTCATTCTAGGGATATAAATAAAGTTTCTTTTATTTCAGTCTGGAGGTATATGCAAATGCGCGCCTTCTGGTAAAAATAAATTCGGTTTGTGGACTGCTAAGCAGACGGACGGGACGAGTGCGAAGCTCAAAGCAGCACTGGGGAGGGAAAGGAGGCGGGAGGTTTAAGTTTGGCGGTGTTTAATTGTGCCGGACGGCTTGTCAGAGATGCCTGCAATTTTTTCGTGGGAATTCTGGAGAGGTCGATCGCACTATTGTAGAAATCTATTAACAGCCAGAGAAAGCCCCCAAAGCTTTTCGGATATTTATGAAATTAAAGAATTTATTTACTGCTGGATTGTCCATCGCAGTTGTATTTACTGCGGTCAAATATCTAACTTTTTCAAATCAACAAAACCAAGTCAAGGAATTGCTGCAAACCAAACAGTGTACCGAATGTAATTTCAGCAATGCCAACCTAAAAGGATTAGACTTGCAAGGAGTCAACTTGCAGGGAGCTAACCTAGAAGGTGCTAACTTATCAGGAGCAAAATTGGCTAATGCCAACCTCAAAAATGCCAATTTAAATAGAGCCAACCTCACGGGAGCTGATTTGGGCTGTGCCGGCATCACTTTCAACCTTGAGGCTAATGAAAAAGAAGCAAATATGGATTTTAATGTCACCGCTGTTCCACAACAGAATAACCCAGAAAATTCAGTAGTTGGTTTCAAAATGAAAGCAACGGATAGAGGAGCGACAATGCGTTTCAACCTCATGGGATGCGCTGACTTCTCGAATGCTAGCTTGCAATAAGCTCAAATGCCAAATGGCACAACTCATCCTTAGTAAGACTAGCAAATAATGTTTATATCTATTAAATTGAAAGAAAACCGCCGCCTGACAAACAGGCAGCGGTTTTTTAAGCAACTAACTGCACGCCTAAAATTAGTGAGCAGAACCGTTGCCGTGATACTTGTCAGTATCGTAGAACCCGTTTTTTGTGCCGAAGAACAGACAGCAAACCGTGAAAACTGCTGTCAAGACTGCTAAAACTAACTTAACGTCCATAATTTACCTGCTGTTGTTGAGTGAGTGCAAATACTCAGATTGTAGAATCTTTTTGGCTGGCGCGGCCATCTACCAGCGTAGCGCCAGATTTGCTGGGCTGTACTCTGGTGCGGCAATTTCCGGACGGCGAGACAATTAGGGGAATGATTGTCGAAACCGAAGCTTACGGCCCAGGAGATCCCGCTTGTCACGCTTACCGACAGCGCACTTCTCGCAATGAGGTGATGTTCGGGCCTGCGGGTATGAGCTACGTTTACTTAATCTACGGGATGTATCACTGTTTTAATGTTGTGACGGATGTAGAGGGAGTTGCCAGTGCTGTGCTGATTCGAGCGTTGCAGGTAGATGTGCTTCCCCAAGAATTAGCTGCAATTCCTGAGAAGAAGCGATCGCGCCTCGCCGCCGGGCCTGGGAAACTGTGTAAGGTGCTGGATATCGATCGAACTTTAAGCGGTTTTCCCTTGGGTGCAGGCCAACCGCTGCGGTTGGAACACCGGAGCGAGCACTTTCAGCAAGCTGTGGAGGAGGGTACAATAAATTTTGTGCAAACTACGCGGATCGGGATTTCTCAAGGAATGGATTTGCCTTGGCGCTGGTATGTAGGGAACTCTACGGCTGTGTCACAACTCTAGTAATCTCAAAGGTATCAGTGTAAATTTTGTCGCTTATCTCAGTGAAATTATGGCTTACTCTTCTGAAAATCCGATCGTACAACTCAAAAAATGCCTGACACTGGCTCAGGATGTTGGTAGTCACACCGAAGCCAACCGGGCTTTCCAGCAATTGTGTGGGATTATAGATGCTGAAAACCCAATGGCGGCGCAACTTTTGGAGATGCTGTGGGAAGAAGCAATTATGGCGAGGCGATCGGCTTTATTTTGGCAACAAATGAGCGATGTTGAGAAAGATATGGCTAATAGAATGATGGAAAATATGACGCAAATGCGGCAAAACTATTTGCGGTTAATGCAGGAAATGTAGACAGTAATTGGTAAGTCGGTGTTTGTAATGAGGACTTTAGTCCTCTCTTTATCAATAAAGTTTTCTAGATGTAGGGTGCGTCAGCGCTGATATTTGAGGAGGCTCAAACAGTTTGTTTCCGGGGCACCCTACAATAAATTCTCCTACTTCATTAAAGCAGCGCCGCGGTTGTAAAGTTCGCGCGCGTAATCAGTCCAAGTTCCCTGTCCCCAATAGCGGAAACAGCTTGTTTGTAGCAGCAAGTTGTAAAGCAAAGCTTGCTGGTATTCAAACTGCTTGGTAACGGTCGCATCTTGCTGCACCAGCGGGTCGTATTTTTTGTGAAATGCAGCGCTGAGTAGATTCATCGGTTCCAAGACATTTTCGTAACCTTTCACCCAACTCAAATCGTTAGTCCAAGAAGCACCGTCCATGTGAAAATTATGGTCGGTTTGCTTGAGTTGGGTGATCGCACTTTCGACTTTTTCCGGTGTTGCACTATCTGGATCGACTAGGTGCCAGATTTTGTGCTGGTTAATCCCCTGACAAACAGGATAATCATCAGGATTAACGCCCGCCGCCTCAATTATCTCCAAATATTCAGTGCCGTTTAAACCAACAACACCGGATTTTCCCCCGCCTTGTTCGCGGTTTTCGTGCCAAGCTTTGACAAAGGCGCTGGGAAATTCATTCATCATGACGCCGCCATTTTCGCCGTCGGCAATTTGAGTAACTAAAGAAGGAATTGTGACATTGCCAATTTGCTGTTTATTGCGTCCTTTTGCTTCGTAATACGGCTGCATTTGACCCACCAATTTCGTATCCGAACCTTGGGTTTTAATCAAAGCCGTGATGCTGATTGTTTCACCGTGAGAATTGCGGGCAACTAAACGATTGGGTATATATTTTTGGTCTTGCGCCAATCCCGAACCGTCGGGATTTTCTACAGAATGTTCCTGCACCATCAGCCAGCGGTAGCCGCATTCTTTCAAAGCTTTGATGTATTCGTACAGTGTATCTGGATGATTGGGAAAGTGCATTTCTGGGGGCGAAAAACCTTTAACGCGCTTCAGGGCATCCAAGCCAAAAATTGCCGCAAAATGATGTTGCCATGCTTGAATTTGAAGTTTGATGTCGGGAATGGGAGTTGAGGGAATGACGGCGTGACTCCACATTGTCCCCAGCCATTCTACGTGAGTTTGATATTGAGGATCGCAGGTAATCCGCTTGAGATTATCAAAGATATCGTCCCGCCCCATTTGGCGCAATCCCCACAATAAGTTGCCCGAATAGTCGAGCATAATTCGCGGGTTGCAGCCTTCAGCAATCAGTTGTGGGATGAATTCTCCCATGCGGGAATAGCACCAAGCAAAGACTCCGGCATTGTGGTTATCTCCTTGGTTGGGATGTTCAAACATATGCTGGAGATTGCAGATTAGTTCGCCGTTTGCACCGGCAGGAATTGTGGGTTGGTGCATATGCAGGGCGCAGGCGAATCCGGCTTGAATATTTTCCAGGCGCAGATTTGTGGTAGGTAGAAAGATTGGTTCGTTGCTATTGGCTGCGGCATTAATTTCTGCTTCGGAGCCGCAAATATTGGGCAATCCTGAGTTGATTTCTTGTAAAATCGGTAAATTGGGAGATTGTGCGATCGCAGGCATAAATTTTTCTCAACAATTGTGGAGGGGCGCTGTCTGCTATTGCTAAAATAGCTAGATACTTTAACAGTAGCAGAGGAAGTCTGCAAAAGATAAATTTCACAGGATAAGTCCGGAATCGCTGAATCTCCCAATCACGGGTCAAATGTTTAACACATTTCACGTAAATAGGCGAGGTAAATTATGAAATACGAAATCAAGGTTTTGGAACCAACGGATTTGTGGTACATCCAAAATAACATCAATCCTGAAACCAATAAGTTTTACCATCCTACTAAGAATATTCCGTTGGTTCAGCAAGTAGAAATTAACTTGAACAATTCGGGAGTTATCATTCAAAAAGGTGCGCTGCATTGGTGTATGGGGAAATTAACTTCCGGTGTTTATAAAACGGATAACCGTTTGAAAGATATGTGGGTATCTTTGACAACGGAAATGGACTACAACGCTCCCGTATATCAAGGTACTGGTACTGTGAAACTGGAACCGAGACAAAAAGGCCATTTCCTGCATTATACGCCGATCGACATTTCGGATGCCCAGCAGTGGGAGTTTGATGACGGTATATTTCAGTTTTGTTCGGACAATGTAGTTATCGGTGCTAAAAAACTGAAATTCCGACAAGTGGCTGCTTCTAATGACGGTAGGTGGAGAATTGCTGTTACAGCTTTGCGGGAGCAAAAAGCTACTGTTGTAGCAGCTACCAATTCACCTGCTAAGATTGTCGAACTCAAACAAGGTGAAATTTTGATAGCTGATTGCGATTTAGTAAAAGGATTTACCAAGGGGATTGAAGAAGATTATCGAAAATTAGGTCATTTTGGCAAAGGCGGTGGAGAGGGTTATGTTTGGTATTATCAGGGGAAAGGTAAATTATTAGTATGTGAAAATGATGCTATGGGTTTGGGTTGAGTTGTTTCACTTTTAAGGTAGAGGTTGCTGGAGCATAGATCGCGGAATTTTATTAGGCAAATATACTAAAAAAATTCCGCGAAACTATAGACGCTAGCATAAAAAATCTGGCAAGATTATTTTCAGGGTGCAGTTGGAGCGAACTGAGATTTTACACCTCTACTTGGCGGATATTTTATGAATGTAACAAAACTGCTCCTACAGCAGGCGACGCTTAATGTGCTTGTTGCCCTAACAATGGTTCAACCTGGATTGGCAGCGATGCTCGCTGATTCATCGGGGGAACCGAATTTGCGGCCACAGGTACTGGCATACGATCCGCCCGCGCGAGGAGCACCGGGCGATCGCAAAGACGCAGGCAGCCGCGATCCTCACAACTTTTTAGCTTTGATTCCGGCTACAAATTTAGGGTTGACAGCGATCGCACATCCGACTTTTTGGCTGTACTTGCCGGCTTCATTGCCTGATGACATTTCCTTTGAGTTTGTGCTGCGGGACGAACAGCGAGAGGAAGTTTTCCGAACAGTTTTTGAGCTAAAAAAAGCAGCGGGAATTGCGAGTTTTTCCTTGCCGCAAAATTCACCTCCTCTGGAAACTGGCAAGAAGTATCAGTGGTGCTTTTTGTGCGGGAATATCTCCCGCCACGGGTGGGTTGAGCGGGTGGCAATGAAACCAGAAATTTTGGTTCAGCTAGAAACAGCATCGCTGAGGCAGCGCGTTTTGCTGTTTGCTAAACATGGTTTGTGGTACGAAACTCTCACAGAATTAGTTGCACTGCGCGGCAAACTGTTGAGCCAATTACAGGCAGCTACTTTAGAGGAGAGGCTGCTAATTTATGCTGAAAATGACTTGCGGTATGAAGCGCTAGCAGAGCTATCTGGATTTGAGAAAATATCTTCTCTGGCGACTTTGGATGCTGACTGGGAGGCTTTATTGCAGCATCCGTTTGTGCGCTTGCACGGGATAGTTTCACCACCGTAACACGCAAGATGCCTGTTCCACAAAGAGTAAGTTTTTTTGTGGCCTTTTTCTTAGCCTGCCCATCAGGAACAGGCAAGATGCCTGTTCCACAAAAATTAAGTCAACTAAGCCATGAAACACTCAATATTAAGCGTCTATAACACTTTCAATACAGAACCGATCGCCCATTGGTCATTTGAAGCAGGCAACTTGAGGAGGGATCGCCCCGAACTCCCTCCGGCACGCAGGGCGGTTTCATTCTCGCGAGGGGCAATCCCCCCGTGGTTGCCCCCATATCTGAAACACCTGTGCAATCGTCTGTGGGTGGGGGCGGGCACGGGGGCACCGCCCCTACAAAAGCCTGATTTTCGTGAGAATGAAACCGCCGTGCCTCCGGCACGCCTAATTGGCAGCGTTCGCCGTGATGTTGAGTATTGGACGGATTCGGAATCCTATATCCATGTCTACAAAGAGTCCCTAACACATCATACCGATGGAACTATCACAAACGGGCCGCAGGAAAGTTTGCTGCTGAGTGGAGGTTGCGTTACTTTCCCAGTCACTCCTTTACTGGAGATAGGCAAAGAAGACTTTTCTATTTGTGCGTGGATTCGCACGGAAGATTTCGATACTATGAATCCGCGGATTAAAAACTACGACCCTTGCCGTATTGTCCAGATTATCGATCAGCGGATTAAAAACTCCGGCCCTTTGCGGGGCTGGTCTTTCTTTATTGATAGAGGCAGAATTAACCTTCAAATAGCAGATGGGAGGATTTCGGTAAACTATTATGACGACCGACAAGAAAAAGATCTTCCGTCTTTGCCAGTTGTTAACGATAGCGAATGGCATCACGTTGCGGTTGTTGTGGATCGCGATCGAGTGGATGGAGGGCGCTGGTATGTCGATGGCAAGGAAGTAGGTTTCCGGTTCAACCCAACATATCAACAGGGTTCTATCAGCAATAGTATCCCCTTAACGATTGGTGGCCAATCAGACGATTTTGGGGACACCTTTCAGGGCAATATAGGAGATGTTCGGCTTTACAAATATGCGCTATCGGCAGCAGATGTGCTGTCGATTTACAGATCGATTCAGTTTCCTGTTAGTAAGGAGATTATAGTAACTGATCGATCTAGTGGAATCCGAAGTAGGATCAGAGAACCCAAACTCAAGTACGCACCTTATAAAATTAGGAGAATTGTAGAAAGGCACCGACCCGTCTACAAACCTTCCTTCTTAGATAGTGCTAAAAGTTCCCTGGACCTATACTCGCAGACGCTCGCATACTATCAGCAGTCGCTAAATATTTATAGAGACACCGGCAACCGCTACGGAGAAGCGAACTCTCTGAACAATCTAGGCAATTTTTACCGTTTGCGGGGGGAATACTCGCAAGCAATTGACTATTACCAGCAGTCGCTAAATATTCAGCGAGGCATTGGCAACCGCAGTGGGGAAGCTGATTCTTTAAATGCTTTAGGCAATATTTACGATGCTTTGGGGGAATACTTGCAAGCAATTGAGTGCCACCAGCAATGCCTAAATATTCAGGGAGAAATCGGCAATCCTCACGGAGAAGCTAGTTCCTGGCGCGATTTGGGGAGTGCATATTATTCCCTAGGCGAATACCAGCGGGCGATCGAGTGCCAGCAGCAATCCCTAGATATGGCGCGAAAAATCAACTCTCAGCATAGAGAAGCGAACTCCTTGAGCGCTTTGAGTCTTACATACATTTCCCTAGGGCAACATCAACAGGCGATCGAATGCTCTCAAGAGTCCCTGACTCTGGCGCAGAAAATCAACAACCGTTATGGGGAAGCCTATTCGTTGGTTACTCTGGGCAATGCTTACAGTAATTTGGGTAGTTACTTGCGGGCGATCGAATACTACCAGCAGTGTTTAGATATTCAGCAGGAAATCGGCGATCGCTATGGGCAAGCGACTTCCTGGCGAAATCTGGGCAATGCTTACCGGTGTTTGGGGCAGTGCCAGCGGGCGATCGAATACAGCCAGAAGAGTTTAGAATTCGCGCGATGGCTCGGCGAGGCGTCAGAAGGGGCAACTCTCAACAATTTAGGGCTTGCTTTCTTTGACTCTGGACAGTTTACAGAAGCTGAAACAGTCCTCCGCAATGCGATTCAAATTTGGGAATCACTTCGGGGAAGATTGGGCAAAAACGATAACTTTAAAGTATCTATTTTTGAAACCCAAGCCGCAACTTACCGCCACCTGGAAAAAGCCCTGATCGCCCAGTCAAAAACAGAACAGGCGCTGGAAATTTCGGAGCGGGGGCGGGCGCGGGCTTTTGTGGAGTTACTGACTGCTCGGTTATCTGCTAATTCAGATGCGATACCCAATATTAAGCCGCCTACGATCGAGCAAATTAAACAAATCGCTCAAGCACAAAATGCAACTTTTGTCGAATATTCTATTTCTTTTTTAGAAGAACTTTTTATTTGGGTAATTCAGCCGACGGGCGAAATTGCATTTCGCCAAGTTGATCTCAACTATCAACATACTCCGCTCAAAGGCTTGGTTTCCGACTCTCGCGAGGCGATCGGCATCAGGAATCGCGACTTCAATCCCACTCTAAAAATTAGCCCAGGCGATTTAGTTAAACTCCACGACGATGCTCCTAACTGGGAACCTTGGCAAGTCATATCTGTTGATGAAACACACAGCATTCTCTCGCTGTGGCAATCCTCTTGGCCCGCAGGATTGACTATTCCCCGACCTGTAACTGATGTAACAGCAAAAGTGCAATCAAGCCTCACCAATCACCCGCGCTTGCAAAAACTCCATCAACTGCTAATCGAACCGATTGCTGATTTGTTGCCGACAGATCCACAAGCCAGGATTATCTTTATTCCTCAAGGTGAACTGTTTTTCGTTCCCTTTCCGGCATTGCAAGATGGTGCGGGGAAATTCTTAATTAAAAAACATACTATTCTGACTGCTCCTTCGATTCAAATTCTGGAATTAACCCGCCAAAAACGGCAAGAGATTTCCGATTTAGCTTGGGACATTCTAATAGTAGGAAATCCGACTATGCCCGAAGTTGCTCTGGTAAGGGGAAAACCTCCGCAGCAGTTATCTGCTTTGCCACATTCAGAAACCGAAGCTAACGCGATCGCCCAATTGTTCCAAACTCAAGCCCTGACTGGCAAATCCGCTACCAAAGCTGCCGTACTTCAGCGCTTGCCAAACGCCCGCATCGTCCATTTTGCCACCCACGGATTGCTCGATAACATTCGCGGGCTCGGCAGCGCGATCGCCCTTGCACCCGATCGCACCGATAGCGGTTTGCTGACTGCTGAGGAAATTTTGAACCTGCACCTCAACGCGGATTTAGTAGTTTTGAGCGCCTGCAATACCGGCATGGGGCGGATTACCGGCGACGGCGTTATCGGTTTGTCTCGCGCTTTAATTTCGGCTGGTACGCCCAGTGTCATTGTGTCTTTGTGGGCGGTGCCGGATGCTCCTACAGCCGATTTGATGGTGAAATTTTATCAAAATCTCGATCGAACGGGCAACAAAGCTCAAGCCCTGCGAAACGCCATGCTGGAGACAATGCAGCAGCATCCAAATCCCAGAGATTGGGCGGCTTTCACACTGATCGGCGAAACATAATTGATTAAATTTTGTAAAAAATTGCCAAAACAGCGAAAAAATTAGTTTTTTCGCTGAAAGCTCCACAGAAACTCGATCGCGCCAGGAGCGATAAGTCATGTGTCGATTTAATTTCTTTATAAAAGTCATGCTTGCGATTGAAATCCGGGCAACCACGGGGGGATTGCCCCTACTGCACAAACTTTAGTCCACTGCTAGCGGACTAAACAATAAAGGCTGTTTTCATACACCTGCTCGCTTTCCTAACTTTGCACCCTTAACAATAAAGTCAAAAATTATGACAATATCTGCCGATCAAAAAGCAAAAATTCTAGTTGTAGAGGATGACGATTCTATCCGCACTCTCATCTACCGCTTTCTCAACCAGACATATCAAGTACAATTTGCCGCCGACGGTCAAACTGCTCTCGAAATTTTTGAAGAATTTAACCCAGTCCTGGCGATTTTGGATTGGAATTTACCCGATATTAGCGGCTATAAACTTTGCCAAGAAATGCAGAAGCAGACTAATGTTTTAGTCGCGATTCTCAGCAGCCGCACCTCCCAAGAAGATCGAATTAAAATCATGAAAGCAGGTGCCGATGATTTTATGTGCAAACCGTTCTCTCTTGAAGAATTAGCAGTTAGAGTAGAAGTCTTGTTGAGGCGGTCGAGATCCGTCAACCCGCCCAACCTTGTCTTCGGCCAATTAGCGATCAATTTAGTGAGTAGGGAGGTGAGATTCAAGGAGCAAATTCTAACGCTAACAGCTTTAGAATTTGAAATATTGTGTTTTTTGGCAACTCATTCAGGTAAAGCTTGCAGCCGCCAACAGCTAATCGAAAAAGTTTGGGGGTGGAAATCCAATTATGGATCAGAAGAGCGAGTGGTGGACGTGCATATCGGGCAAATTCGCAGGAAAATGGCTAAAGTCGATGCCGCTGTTCCGAGTTTTATTCAAACTGTTCGAGGATACGGTTACACTTTCGCTCCGATCGCTCGCAGGGACAGGGTAGTTGGTAATTGAACAATCATCATAATTATGACTGGTTCCTAGGTAGAGCGCGCGAACCAGTTAATTCGCTATTGTCCCACCCCTAATCCCCTTTTTAAAGGGAGTAGGGGTTGAGTAGGGCAAGCTAAGGGGGCATCTACGAGTAAAGAAAACACGCCTTATAGAGAATCGAGAGTCTAATTAAAAGACAGCATACTTACTCGATTTTCTAAAGTGTGAACCATTAACAATAGAGCCAAAAATTATGACGATATCTACCGATCCACATTCCAAAATTCTGGTTGTAGACAATGACGCCCCCGTCCGTAGTTGCATCGGCGGCTATCTGAATGAGACATATCAAGTACAATCTGCTGCAGACGCAAAAACAGCTTTAGAAATCTTTGAGGAATTCAACCCAATCCTCGTAATTTTGGATGGGAATTTGCCCGATAATATCGGCGTTAAACTTTGCGAAGAAATGCAGAAACGGAAGAATGTTTTTTTACTCGTGATTTTCAGCAGTACAGGCGAAGAAGCTCGAATTAAAATCATAAAAGCAGGCATTGATGATTTTATCTGCCAACCATTCATTCTTGAGGACTTGGCACTTAAAATAGAAATTTTGTTGAGTGAGATGAAAACCGTCAGTCCGCGCAATCTTGTCTTCGGTGAACTAGCGATAGATTTAATGAGTAGGGAGGTGAGATTGAAAGAGAAAACTTTAGCTTTGACGGCCTTAGAATTTCAACTCTTGTATTTTTTGGCAACTTATCCAGGTAAAGCTTGGAGCCGCCAACAGCTAATCGAAAAAGTTTGGGGATGGAAATGCAATGACGCACGAGACGAGCAAGTGGTTGACGTGTATATCCGTCTGATTCGCAGGAAACTGGCTAAAGTCGATTCGGCTGTTCCGAATTTTATTCAAACTACTCAGGGATACGGTTACACTTTCGCTCCGATCGATCGCAATAACAAGGTAAGTAGGTAAGCGGGATTAAACACAGCTATGTAACTGTATGTAAACAGGGCTAACTTAGCCACGCTTACGGCATTTGGATACTTTACAATCGTTTACATAATTGTGTTTTATAGCGCCTACCTACTTAGCCTCATTTTTGGAATAAAAGGATGAGATAAATGAAAATAATCCAGCAAACAGCAAGTGAATTAATAATTCAGACTCAAAGCATATTTGATTTTTGGCTCCCTAGTTGTTTATTCATGGCAGTTGGACTGATATCGCTGACTTTTGACTATCATGCAGCAACCCTGAGCTGCCAGCGATTGCAAGCAAAACAAGGAAATTGCCAGATTGTGCGATCGAATTTACTGGGGTCGAACATCAAAGAAATTGAGCTTGCTTCTTTGCAGGGAGCTAAAGTTGAAAGATGCGGCTATAAAACCAGAGTTGTACTTTTGACTTCTGTTGGCAATGTTCCTTTCACTGCTAACTCCACTAATTGGGGAACCCAAGACGCTGTGGCTTCTGACATCAATTTTTTTGTTAAAAATGCCAAAGATCGCTTGCTGCGCTTAAGCCAAGACGATCGCTGGTTGGGATGGACAGGAGGCATATTTTTGCTCGCAGGAATCGCAGCGATCGTCTTGAGAAATAATGAAACTTACAGCTTCGATGAAACTTTAAACACCTTGACTGTTAAACAGCGGGGTTTGTTGGCACGTAAAGTAACGGAATACTCTCTGGGCGAAATTTATGGCGTGGAAGTCGATCGAACAAAAGATCGGGATCGTGACATTTGGTACGAAGTTAGACTGTTAGTTTGTGGAGGCTCTCGCATCTCCCTACCCCGCACGATGAACCTATACCAGCAAGCAAAAATCGCTAAAGCGATTAACAACTATCTGCACCAGCACAAATAACCAAAAATAGCCGCTCGCGATCGGGAGTATCTCACTTTTGCCACCAAGCTAGAAATTGGATTTGGGAGCCAGGAGCTAGGAGGAAAGAGTCAGAAGGAAGGAGCCAGAAGAAGTGTTTTTACAAATATGAGATGCTCCCTCGCGATCGACCCGATTTCTCAAGGTTGCGGATTTACGCAGAAACCGGGTTTTTCACCAAAATCTCTTGTAAGTAAGTCGGTGCCAAAAAACGCCCCTATGTAAACGAGGGCAAAGTCTCCAAATGCTTTCTACTGGCTAACTTAAACCTATTTACATAGTGTTATATTATTCGGTTTAATCTTGCTTACCTACTTAGTTTCTAATTGAATAGCCTGGGGAGCGTCAAGCATTTGGGCATAAAATAATATCCTTTCCGGTTACACCGGAATGATGTTGACTGTTGACGCCGTGAACAGTCAACAGTCAACACTGAACTCGAATTTACTATTCCGATGCTAACTGATTTGATTTGATATGATATTGTCATTTCGGCCGAAAAGTAAAAACGATCGCAATTAAACCCCCTGCTACCATTGCCAAAGCTGAGGGTACCAAAGGCACCCACCAGCCCTCGATTAGCAAAAACCAGCAAACCCCGCACAAAATCCCCCCAGATGCGATCGCCCCCGACACCGCGTGCAGCCTGCGTCGGCTGACAATCGCGATCGCGCTACCAACTCCTGCCCAACCCACAATCCACAGCATTTGGGCCCATTCAGGTGCAATTTGCAGCAGCGGGCGCCCATCCAAAGCAGCGCTGATAATTTGACTCGACATTTGCGCTTGAATTAACACCCCCGGCATTTTCTCCGAAGGCGATTCTCCCGCACTGTAAGGCGTCAAAAAATAATCAGGATTGGAAATCGGTGCCGTCACGCCAATAAAGATAATTCTGTCTTTTATCAAATTGGGATTGACTTTTTCTTCTAATAGTTCGGCTAGCATGACTCGGCGAACGAAATTGCGAGGCGCTCGGTAATTGAGCATCATTTGAAAACCGCGATCGTCCAAGTTTTGATAAGCGCCTGTACTGCCGTGAATCGGTGCAAAAACTGCATTGCCCAGCCTTATCTTATCTCTGGGAAGAGTTTCCGGTTGGATGCCTTTTGCTGCTAGGTAATGAAGGGCAGCCCTCGCACTCAAAGAGTGCTCTGTAGTACAAGGATCGCTGCTGTGCGGCTGCATAAACAGCAAGTGGCGGCGGAGAATGCCGTCGGCATCTGCCACCACATCGCTGAACCCGAGGCGCTCTTTTGGCAGTGCGGGCGGCGGTTTGATGCCGCATTTGTTGGGTTTGCCGGTTTCTTTGACGCTGCACAAACCAATCAAACTCCGATCGCCCTGAAAGCGAGCCGCTAATGCTGTATAACCGGGCCCTAAAGGGCGATCGCGGAAGATATCCAGGGCGATCGTTTGCGCCCCATACTGTGCCAATTTTCCCACTGCTTTTGCGATCGTCGCATCCGGTAGCGGAAAGCCGTATTTGTTGATGTCCGTTTCCGTCGCTTCCACCACCAGCAAACGAGAGTCTGAGCTTTCAGCAGGACGCAGCCGCATCACTTGGTCAAAAGCTTGCAATTCCCATATCTGGAGCAAGCCCAGCGATCGCGCTCCCATGACAGAAACAGCAGCAGTTGCGATCGCCAACAGCCCGATCTGAAAGCGGCGCAGCCGAGATAAAGGTGGCGGATTGCTGACAGTTTCCGGATCGGGTTTGTGCAGCAACTCTTGCCAAGTTGGCGGCTTGGCAGTTGGATTTTGACAAATGATCGGCAGCCAATCCGCACCGGGAATTTCTGACCCTAATTCTGCCAATCTTTGCCTCGCGAGGCGCACTGCCACATACAAAGATTCCCCGCTGCAAAAAGCTTGGAGAAAATACTTTAAAAAATCTTGGGCAGTTCGATCGCACACCGGTTCCCGCATTACGATCGTTTGCGGGATGCCCAAATCTTCAAGCTGTCGTCCTATTCCCAATCCATTGCAGGAATTCAAAATCGCCAACTGCAAGCCGCTGCTAACCGCTAGCTTGAAACCGTGTGTCAGTTCTTCTACTGTTAAACTCTCGGTTTGATTGATATAAAATTTACCCGATCGGCCGTCGCTGCGGGTGGAACTGTGTCCGGCAAAAAATAAGATATCCCAGCTTTTTTCCCAAAGATGCTCGCCTATTTGGCGGCGACTTGGTTCTACTAAAAAAGTAACTTCTGCGGAGGGCAATCCTGCAAGTATAATTCGATCTTGCTCAATATCAATTTTTTGACTGTTCCCCAAAATTGCTAAAATTTTTACACTGCCTTTAGCGGGATTTCTGTTGGCGATCGCAGGTTTTTTAGAAGTTGGGGGACTCAAAGCAATTTCGGCTTTCGGGTAGCGCTCCAAAATATCCCAACAGTACCAAGGCAGCAGCCGCAAATCGATGTCGTCAGTTTTAATTAAAAATCGAATCGTGTCCGACGGCATTAATTGTTCGAGCAATGTTTCTTTGATTTTGCGAAACGGTTCGGAGTTGAGCCAGCTATTGATTTGCTGGCTTAACTGTTCCCGCAACAAGCGGCATTTGGACAACTGTTCTGCACGAGAGCCCATAATGCTAATTTCGATCGGCTTAATGCGGAAATCTCCCAAACTGCGGTAGGTTGACTGCCAGCGACCGTAGTGTTCCGCTATTTCTGGTTTTGGAGGCAGGAAGCCTTGGATTTCCACTGCGGGCAGATCTCCTTCCGCGCCGATTGCCAGAGAAACTCGCACCCCTTTTATCAAGTTATCATCTAGCTTCAAAACAACTAATTTCGGCATGGCTAACAACTGATAAGCCCAGGCGCATCTAAATTTTACAGTCACGGCGCGATTAAATTCTTGTGGGCTGGGCATCCTGCCCGCCTGAAAGTTTCAATTTCCATGCTGAACAACTTATGGCAAGCGAGCCGCTTTAGGCGACAAAATTCTCTACAATACAGAGTTCTTTCAGTTTTACCACAACGCTGAAACATTCTCCGCAATCGGCGGCAAATTCTAGAGTCATGTAGCCGTTACCGCTGCCGGCGCAAGCTTCCATGACAGTTTTTCCCTCGCCGTCGGTGACTTTCAGAGTCAGATTGAGCGGCAAACTGTCTGCCCCGCCGGCGGGATGCACCTGTACTTTAATATTAGTTTCAGTATCGGTTTTTGCTTCGATCGCCACCAGCAAAGCTACCGATCGGGCTGCTTCTCTCACACCCCTCCATAAATTAGGTTTTTCTTGAAAACCATCGATGGTTGCGGATGCTTTTTCCGAGATATCTGCTGTCAGATTGATTATCTTGCCCCGCACGACTGCGCTGCTGTAACGACGAAAAGCTAAATGAGGTTCTTGTGGCACTAAAATATCTTCTACAGACTGCCAGCCAGCCTCAAAAATATTGTGCAGCCACTGGCGCAGTGCTACCTTTTTTTGGCGGTGTTGCAGACAATCCAAATGTTGGAGAATTTTGTCGAAACTTTGCAATTTATCAATAGCTAAATCGCCAGCGCTTGCAGTTTTCATAAATCCCAGCAAAGTAGCTTGTTGTCGCTTTGTATCGATCTCAACTGCTACTAAACCAATGCGATCGTCCGGTATTTCTAACGGAATGTAACAAAATTTCCCAGACTTCAGAGGCCGGCATTCCAAATGACCTAGGTTAGTTAATTTCAAGTCTGCAGCATCGGTGTAAAGGCGCATAGCTGCGTTCCAACTGTCGCTGGCATTCAAGTCTGTGGGAATGTCCATCATTTCCATGTAATCTTTCACTGCACATACAGCTAAAGTGTTGAAATAAACTTGCTCTTTTTTTTCCGGGGAACTCACTCCGTCAAGATTTGAAAACTTCTGTGCCAGCCGCAGGGCGGCGGCTGTAATGGGCAGGGTAATAGATTTTTCTCTGATATTTTCGGTGCTGTTATTCATCACGGTTTTCCTGTTTGACAGATTTTTTTTAGGACAGGATTTGTCTTGCCTTTATTCCAGATATCCTTGATTTTTGGCAAAATTTCGCAAGCGGGGCAGACATTCTCTTTTATAAAAGTTGGGGGCGGTTGACGGCGGTAAGTTAAATTCAAGAGCAATGTTTTTCCAGGGAGTCTCCGGGGGAAGACGCCTCAAAATTAAGATTTGGCAAGTGACATCGGGGCGTTCTTTGATGTGAACGCTTCTCAATTCCCCCTCCGGATCTGCCCGCACCCATTTTTTTGTCTCTTCTAGGATGGCTAGCGGACTGTCAGAATAAGTCGGCGGGTTTTCGATATTATCGATCGGGTTAATTTCTGCTGAGTCTTCTGAAATCAACGGTAAATCACGTCTAACTTTTTCCTGCGTTTGTTCGATAGTGAAGTCTTTCAGCCGCATCTTGAGATATTTGTCCAGCCAAGTAATGAGGCTGCCCAGATTGCGATCGTAAGGTTTGTTTGCGGTGTTCGCTTCGCAAACATTGCGACAAAAATACACCCAAGTTTGCTGTAAAGCATCGTTGTAATGAGGCGTGTCTTCTTGCCAAAGTTTGCCGGATTTTACAATCAGCCTCACTATCTCGCTGAGTTTTTCCCGCCGCATCAAGCTTTTAGGCGGATGCGAACAGGCTTCAGCAACTAGCTGTTGTAGTTGTTGGTTTAAATTGTTGTCCTTACCGTTGGTGTCGGGCATCGGCGAGCGCCTCCTTAAGAGTCTCTGGATGAATGCTGCACACGGCATTTGCTGGTTTAAATTCCAAGAGAGAATTCCTGATTTGATTAGTCCTGGAGGCATTTCCAGGTAATTGTGTCATTGGCAAGTGAAACGAAGAATCTCAAACCCTTGTAACACTGCCCTTAAATGCGTAAGTCCTGTTGATGTTTGGCAGTTGAACAGGTGCTCTGTGCCAATCAGTTATCAGCATCGTGCGAGAAAATTTCGCGCAAATTAGGCAAAAATTTTAAAAATATTTAGTTGACAAATGCCAGCAAATGGGTTAATAAATCGATTTTAGATTGAACTCACGGATACGTTCTCTGCCTTCTCTGCGGTTTAAATAATTTAGATCTGAGCGGAAACGATATCACCGATCGCCCGAATCTGCCCTAACATCCCCTAGCTGTGCGTATTTCCCTGTATTCCCAATGGCCGACTTGCTTATCTGCCTAGAAATCATATACTTTGTCAAGTTAAGAAAATATTTTTTTGATTCATCCAGGAGCGAGAAAAAAAATGTACATAGTACAAATTGCCTCGGAGTGCGCCCCCGTCATTAAAGCAGGGGGTTTGGGCGACGTAGTTTACGGTTTGAGTCGGGAGTTGCAGAATTCCGGTCACTGCGTTGAGATTATTCTACCCAAGTACGACTGCATGAGGTACGACCACATTTGGGGACTTCACGAGGCCTACCGGGATTTGGCTGTGCCCTGGTACGGCGGCGAAATCCTCTGTGATGTCTTGTGCGGCTGGGTGCACGGGCAGTTGTGTTTTTTCATCGAACCTCGCTCTCAAGATAACTTTTTTAATCGCGGCTGTTATTACGGGTGCAATGACGACAATATGCGGTTTGCATTTTTCAGCAAAGCCGCTTTGGAATTTTTGCTCAGAAGCAACAAGCGTCCCGATGTGATTCACTGTCACGATTGGCAAACTGGTTTGGTTCCAGTCCTGCTGTTTGAAATATACAAATACAATTGGATGGAATATCAGCGAGTCTGCTATACCATTCACAATTTTAAACATCAAGGCATGGGAGGTAGCGATATTTTGCAAGCAACGGGTTTGCACAGACCGGATTATTATTTTGATTACGATCGCCTCCGAGATAACTTTAACCCTTTTGCTATCAACTTTATGAAAGGTGGTATTGTTTACTCGAACTTTGTCACCACCGTTTCGCCACACCACGCTTGGGAAGCTCACCTCGGCGAGTTTGGCTACGGTTTGGGGCACACTTTGCACTTGTATCAAGAGAAGTTTCGCGGGGTGCTCAACGGGATTGATTATGATGTGTGGAATCCCGAAAGCGATAGCTACATTCCGCACCACTACACTAAGGATGATTTGGCAGGAAAAGCCAAAACTAAAAAAGCTTTGCGCGATCGGCTGTTACTGCGCGATGCTGACAAGCCTATTATTACCTTTATCGGTCGTTTGGACGACCAAAAAGGCGTTCATCTCGTCCACCATGCAATTTATTACTCTCTGAGTAAGGGAGCGCAATTCGTGCTTTTGGGTTCCGCGACGGAAGCGGGAATTAACGCTCATTTCCAGCACGAAAAATACTTTTTAAATGACAATCCAGACTGCCATTTAGAACTAGGTTTTAATGAGGAACTGTCGCACTTAATTTATGCGGGTGGGGATATAATTGTGGTTCCCAGTAATTACGAACCCTGCGGGCTGACTCAGATGATTGGGTTGAGGTACGGTACTGTTCCTGTGGTGCGGGGAGTTGGCGGTTTGGTGAATACTGTGTTCGATCGAGATTACGACACCCGCCACCTCCCAGAAGAACGCAACGGTTACGTGTTTTATCAAACCGACTACGCCGCTTTGGAGTCGGCGCTCGATCGGGCGATCGGATTGTGGTATGACTATCATGATGAATTTGAAAAACTCATGCTTCAAGGCATGAATTGTGACAATTCGTGGAAATATCCAGCTAAAGACTATGTGGAAATTTACGAGCTAATTCGACATAAATAATCAGTAGGGCTAGCAGTGTAGAAGTTACTAACTGTAGGGTGTGTACAGCTAGCCCGCGTCTTGGTGGCCGTTGAATCTGGTCGAGAATTCCGGCAGTTGATACATGGTGTTGACGCGAATCGCTTGGGAGATGGCTGTTGCTTTTTTTTGAGTGCGAGGTTGTTTAAGGAATGTTTTTAAATTTACCGATCGGCTAAATTTAATAAAACTTCTGGAGGTTGTTGTCACTGGCAATTAGTAAAAGCTACTGTCTGTCCTAAAAAGGCAGACAGTCAGAAAACTATGGGGGAGAGGGCTTGGGAGTTTTTGGAGATGTCTGTTGCCAACAAGTGTTGTGATACCTAATCTGCAAAAATCTTTGTCATAAATACAGTTCTGGACGAATCAAAACATTCATAAGCAAATTTTTTGATGTTGCACAATAGCGGCATAATTTTGATTTTTTTGTGGGATGGGCCCAAGAACCCGAAGGCGTGTATTTTCACAGGAGGCGGGACACCCTGTAATAATCATCCTCAAATTGTGCAAAGCCCATTTTTTACCTAATCTGCGGGCTACCACAAAGTCTTTTCGGGAAAAAACTGCCGGTTGAGCGAAATCGAGACCGGATTTCTGACCACGGGTGCGTCAGCCCTAAAATACTTACGCTTTTGATAATCAAATAAGAATTACTTGCATTAATATAGTAAAACAATGACTGTAGATGGCTGTAGATGTACCATCGTGTCAATTACCAGATGAAAAAATCTATCATTATAGAACAATGAGCATTTCTCGGCGTATTTTTCTTGCCAGCGGTACAGCAATGGCTGTCGTGGCACTGGGGGAACTAAGCAAAAAAGCCCCTGTCGCAGCCCAAACCGGCACTCTCAACCTTTATTCAGCACGTCACTACGACACTGATAATGAGTTGTACCAAAGCTTCACCAAAAAAACTGGGCTCAAGGTTAACCTCGTTGAAGCCGATGCTGACCAACTCATTGAACGGATTAAAAGTGAAGGTGCAAATAGCCCCGCTGATGTTTTCATCACGGTGGATGGTGGGCGTTTGTGGCGGGCAAAACAAGCAGGTATTCTGCAACCCGTGTCTTCAACAGTCCTGACATCGGCAATTCCAGCAAGTTTGCGAGATCCTCAAGGTTTCTGGTTTGGTCTATCGCGCCGGGCACGGGTGATTGTTTATAACAAAAGCAAGGTGAACCCTGCCCAATTGTCAACCTATGAAGCGCTGACAGAACCTCGGTGGAAAGGCAAAATTTTAGTGCGATCGTCCACTAATATCTATAATCAGTCTCTTGTTGGGGCCATGCTAGCGGTTCATGGACCTCAAAAAACAGAAGCTTGGGCGCGAGGATTGGTGGCTAATTTTGCACGTCCTCCAGAAGGAAATGATACGGCGCAAATCAAGGCTGTTGCTGATGGGGTAGGCGATATTGCCCTTGTTAATACCTATTATGTAGCTCGCTTAATGAAATCGAAAGATCCAAAAGAACAGGCGATCGCTGCGAAAGTAGGTGTATTTTTCCCCAACCAGCGCGATCGAGGTACTCACGTCAATATTTGTGGTGCCGGTGTAGTCAAAACCTCGCGTAACAAAGCAGGCGCGATCAAATTCTTGGAACACTTAGCCAGTCGCGAAGCGCAACAAATTTTTGCTAGGGGTAATTATGAATACCCTGTGATTTCAGGTGTGGGGATCGATCCTGTGGTTGCCAGTTTTGGTACATTCAAATCTGACCCTCTCAACCCTGATGTGTTTGGGAAAAATAACCCCGAAGCTTTAAAGATTGCCGATCGGGCAGGATGGAAATAGAGGCTTTTTGAAAAAGAAGCTACTCTTTGTTATTCGGCGGTTGAAACCGCCGAATCGAATCAACTTTAATTTTTAATTTTACCATCCGGCATTATAGCCCCTGTCAGGTTTGCCCCTGTCAGGTTTGCCCCTGTCAAATCAGCACTATTTAAGTCAGTTTCACTTAAATCGGCATTACTAAGATTGGCATTATTCAGTTTTGCCCCTCGCAAAAAAGCCCCCTTAAGATTTGCCTTACTCAAATCAGCATTTGTGAGATCAGCAGAAAATAAACCTGCTTTTTCCAGAGAAGCACCTTTTAAATTTGCACCTTTGAGATTGACACTATCGAGTAAGGCTTCATTAAGTTTGACCTTTTCTAGCACAGCACCTTCCAATTTAGCACCATTGAGATTAGCGCTGGTTAAATCAATGTCACTTAACTTGGTATCAGTCAGGTCACATCCTGGACATTGCTTAGTTTTTTGTAATGTTTCGAGGGGGCTTGCCACCTGTTTTTGACATCCCAAGGTGACAAAAAAAGTAAGTAGTAAGAAGGAGATTGTGACAGTAGTACGGGTAAAGATTGGTGAATTTTTATTAATCATCTTGATTTGTAAAGGGATAATTTAACCTTTAACTGTTAACCGTTAACTCAGTTGAACACTTGCGCGATCGGGCAATTTTCCAACTCAATAAAATTACCGGTAACATCCCCACTAAAACAATAGCCAATGCTGGGCCCGAAGCTTCGGCCAATCGCTCATCTGAGGCAAGTTGATAAGTTCGCACCGCCAAAGTATCAAAGTTAAAAGGTCTAATAATTATAGTAGCAGGTAACTCTTTCATCACATCAACGAATACTAACATCATGGCAGTTAGTAAACCTCCAGTCATCATTGGTGTATGAACTGTAACCAAAGTTTGCATCGGACTATAACCCAAACTTCTTGCCGCATCATCTAAATTAGGCTTGATTTTGCTCAAACTTGACTCCACCGCATTTAAAGAAACAGCTAGGAAGCGAACTATATAGGCAAATACCAAAGCTGCGATCGTACCGCTTAACAACAAGCCTGTAGAAATCCCGAATTGCTGGCGCATCCAACTATCAAATAGATTGTCAAATTTTCCAATGGGAACCATAATCCCTACTGCAATCACGGAACCAGGTACAGCATAGCCCATTGCCGCAACTCTCGTTCCTAACTGCACTCCTAAATTAGGATATAACCGTAAACCATAAGCCATAATCAAGGCAATAATAACGGCCAAAATTGCTGTCAGGGTGGCCAAAATTAAACTATGACGGGCAAAGATCCAAAAACGTTCATCTAAAGTGAGTTGCCAGTTAGCTAATGTCAACTGGACTAAAAGACCTGCGGGCAATAAAAAACCAAAAAATAGCGGCATCAAACAAGCAATTACGGCTAAGATTTCCCTAATTCCTTTAAGTTGATAAGTTTGTAGTTGGCGATAGCGGCTGCTAGCTTGATAATATTTAGTCCGACTGCGGGACCAGCGTTCTAGTAAAATTAGACCTAGAACAAATAATAATAACAGGGCAGCTAATTGATTGGCTGCAATTCGTTCTCCCATACCAAACCAAGTCCGATAAATACCTGTGGTGAATGTATCAATTCCAAAATACTGAACAGTCCCATAATCGTTGAGAGTTTCCATCAAAGCCAGTGCTAAACCTGCTACAATTGCAGGTCTTGCCATTGGTAATGCAACTGTAATAAAACTCCGCCAAGGACTACAGCCCAGTATTCTACTAGCTTCTAGGGTACAAGTGGATTGCTCCAAAAATGCGACTCTTGTTAATAGGTAGACGTAGGGATATAAAACTAATATTAGCATTAAGATTGCTCCAGGGAGCGAGCGCACGTTAGGAAACCAATAGTCTCCATAACTCCAGCCAAAAATATAACGCAAAGCAGTTTGAACTGGGCCGGAAAATTCTAAAAAGTCTGTATAAGTATAAGCTAAGACATAAGCTGGAGCAGCTAAGGGTAAGAGTAATGCCCATTCAAATACGCGACTCGCCCGAAAGCGACACATTGTTACTAGCCACGCACATCCTACGCCAATCGCGACAACACCAAAGCCTACGCCGATCATTAACAATAAAGAGTTGACTATATAACGGGTTAAAACTGTATCGGTTAAATGTTGCCATGTATCTTTAGCTTCAAAAAAGATACTGGATAAGACACTGATGACTGGTATGGCGATCGGCAATGCTAAAGCGATAACTGCAAGTGTCCACCCACTAGCCGATAGACCGCGTAAGGTCGATAGCCATTGGATTGTCCTGATTCCTGTTTGGTGTAGTGATTTTTGGGAATTTTTCATTGCTAGTAAAAAGTCTAGCCTGCTACTTTATCAGTAGGTGTAAACATTTGTCAAGGCTTTATGATAATTAATCTCACTAAACTGGTATATTGTAGAATTGTAAGTTGTTGATTATTTATAGCAATAATGGCTCGACCGATAATTCTGCATTTGGATGGTGTAACAAAACAGTATTCCCAAGCAGCATCACCTGCGGTGGCATCTGTCACCCTGACCTTACATCAAGGAGATATACTGGGGTTGTTGGGGCCATCGGGTTGTGGGAAAACAACGTTGCTGCGGTTAATTGCTGGTTTTGAACAGCTACAAGCAGGGACGATCGCTTTAGCAGGAAAAACTGTAGCGAGTGTTAATATGTCAGTCCCGCCGGAACAGCGAGACATTGGTATGGTGTTTCAAGACTATGCACTATTCCCCCATTTGACAGTCGCGAAAAATGTAGCTTTTGGGTTGACGCATCAAGGAAAAGAGTCAAAGCATAATATTCACAAAGGTGTCACAGAAGCATTAGCGCTGGTGGGATTAGAAGGATTGGAAAACCGTTATCCCCATGAATTATCCGGGGGTCAGCAACAGCGAGTGGCGCTGGCCCGTGCTTTAGCCCCTCGACCTGCGATTATTTTACTAGATGAACCGTTGAGTAATTTAGATGTACAAGTACGGTTGAGATTGCGTCAGGAAGTCCGCGAGATTCTCAAAGCAACGGGAACCTCTGGTGTATTTGTCACTCACGATCGCGAAGAAGCACTTTCGATTTCAGATTGGGTAGCGGTGATGCGTCAAGGCCAATTAGAACAGTTTGGCACTCCAGAGGAAGTTTATCAAGAACCAGCATCTCGATTTGTGGCTGAGTTTGTGACGCAAGCTAATTTTGTTTCTGCATCGCTGAAGCAGGATTTTTGGGAAACAGAAGTAGGTTGTTTTGCTGTTAAAGGAGATTCATCTTCACAAGTTCCCTGTGATGTTTCTACTGAAGGAGAATTGATGATCCGGCAGGAAGATTTAAGTTTATACTTAGATGAAGATTCGGCTGTTGTGATTTGCGATCGCCAATTTTTAGGTAGAGAAAATCGTTATTGTTTAAAAACACCTTCGGGCGAAAAGTTATATGCACTTACAACCCCAGGAAATGTTTTTCCCATTGGTTCTAAAGTTCGATTATCTTGTGATAATTCTCCCTTAGCTTTCTTTGTCGGTAAGTCTAAGCCATAGCTAATTGCTAATTGCTAATTGGGAAACAATCCTCCCCCTCTTCCTTCTTCCTTATACTGTCTGATAGGTTTTCTGTCTATCGCTGTTGTCAGGGAAGGGGCTAGTCACGATATCCTCTGCTTTTATACCCGCTGCAATCAGCGCTTGACTTAGACCTTCCTCGAAGTTATCTTCTTCAATTACAACTTGATTATCGACTAAACGAGCATGAAACAGAATTGTGTCAATCCAGCGCTGTTTATCCCAGCCTGTAGCCAAAATCAGAAAGTGACCAGAATCGACATCACAGACGGGGTAAAGCTGGATCGCCTGTAAGCGGGGTTGGGCGCGAGTTGCTTCTTGCAGGGTTTTTTTGAGGATGTCTGCATAGCTTAGTGAGTTATCCATTGAAGAATCACCTCTTGACTTGGTTCGTAAACTAATAAGTTAATTTTATTTCGCGGGACGGCTAACTGAAAAATCGGTTTTTGAAAGTGTTTAATGTAGATGGTTTGGCTCACAGCTAAAAACAACTGACGCTCCGGCCCTTGCCCTTCCAATGCCCATTGGTAAAGCTGAAGCTGTCCCATCGTTTTTTCCAGTTCACTGATGACTGAGGGTGAATCGAAGTCTTTGATTTCAACAGCGATTTTATGCCCTTCTTTTTCCGCAGTAAAAAACTTTTCTGCTCCTAAGTCGGCTTTCAAAAGTGTCTGTTCTAACACTAAGACTAAAGGATCGTCCGTAATTGTCTACCCGTCTTTTTCGAGGGTGCGACGTAGGGAGAAGTGTAAATTATCGCGTCTAGACATTCGACATTCGAGAATTGAGGTTAGGAAAGATAAGCAGGGACTTTTTGAACTCCTATGTCTTGCAGATATCGCTTATTATGATATAGGGTAACACATCTGCGATACAATTTAAGTTATACCTCATATAAAACTGGTAGGGAGTTTAAATGGCAAGGCAACCAATTGTTCTCAATGGAATAGAGTTCAAATTCCAGAAAGATGCTATTGAACACTTCAGAAATATGTTGGAGCGCTATCGAAATGGTCAAAGCATAGCAGGTGATGATCACGATATGTTACTAGCTCTTCTGGAGCGCCATCCTGAAGCAGATAAAAAGATTGGATGTGGTATAAAACGTTTGTACAAATATAGAACCGATATGCCGACAAGTTGCTTTTGGATAGAAAGAACAGATGGATCTAAAACAGATTTTTCTTATCGCACAGCGATTTCTGCTAAAGGAAAGTCTCTTTATCAAGATTTTTTAGAAGCCTGCCGTGCCGCTGTTCAAGATGATCTTCGGCTAACTAAAAAAATATTCTTTGAAAACTTTGCCGATCAGGATGGAAGAGTTGAATGCGATATTACTGGTGATAAAGTAGCTATTTATGAGAGCCATCTTGACCATAAAAAGCCCTTGACATTTCAGGTTCTTGTGAACACTTTTATTGGCGCTAATGATATTGAAATAAAACCTGAAATGTTGTTAATGTCCCAGGATGCCCAGTTTCAAACAACTATGATTGATCAAGAGTTAAAGGATAAGTTTCGACGATATCATCATAAAATGGCGCAGCTTAGGGTTATTAAAGCGGAACAAAATCTTAGTCTTGGCGGCTCGGAGAGAATTCGGAAGAGCCGTAATCCTGTATTGATTCCTAATGAACTTGTAGGTGACTGACGTATCACATCTCTGTGGGAGTGGATTGACTCAGATTTCTGGTGCATCGCGAATTTTTCTGGCAGCCACTCAACAGGAAGGTTACATTTTTTACCGACAGGTGAAATTCGATCGCCTGCAACTCCTTCCCCTCGCCCGCCTTATTTCCCTAAACTCCTCAAAAAATACAGCCACCACCAAGGTTCAATTCAGATGCGGATCGATCGCCTGCGATCGCCAATATGCCACCAACCCCCTCAGCAAGCAATCCCCTCGCTATCCCACCAGTCTCACCATTGCTGAGTCTGATTTTGATAACTGCCTTCCCATAGGATCGATTGTACTCCGATAAGTTCTATCGGCTGCTGAAGGAAAGGATCTTACAAAATAAAAGCCTTTCATCTCCGGACCAAAGTCACCGGGATGAAAGGCTTTGGCAGGTTTTGACCAGCCTTAAATCTTGTTGGTTTTGACAGATTTAAGCTAATTTTCTTCAAATGAAAGTCTGTTAATTTTCGGACTTTTGTCCTTGAGATTCTCGCACAGCAAGTTCTGAATCCGGCTGATTGAGAGCCATTTCTAGAGATTTTGCAATCTCCGCTGGCTCTAGAGTGCGCTTAGAAAATCCCCACACAAACATCAAGACGATACTGGAAACTAGCAGCCATTGGGGAGGAACTAAATCTGGATT
The DNA here is from genome assembly GCF_036701355.1 of Microcoleus sp. Pol12B3. Lineage (NCBI taxonomy): Bacteria > Bacillati > Cyanobacteriota > Cyanophyceae > Oscillatoriales > Microcoleaceae > Microcoleus > Microcoleus sp. Pol12B3. The sequence continues at coordinate 68,204 of NZ_JAUBQS010000010.1, read as the reverse complement.
AATTACTTTCACCAACAACCGCAGTCCCACGAACCCAACTGTGATGTAACCAGCACTTTCTAGGTGAACGAACTCATCCAGCCAGCGGATGAACAACCCGGCCATGAATCGCAGGGCAATAATTCCAATAGTAGCGCCTGTTACGACGATAAAAGTGTTATCAGAAACAGCTATGGCAGTAGTAACGCTATCCAAGGAAAACGCTAAATCCGTAAAAGCAATCATGGGAATTGCTTGCCACACAGTCGCAAATCTGGGCCCGTGATGTTCTCCTTCAGAATCTGTATCTGAAGTAAAATGTTGGAAAACCAGCCACAGCAGGTAGAGAGCGCCAAGCAGTTCAAACTGCCAGTATTGAATCACCCAAGTAGCCGTTAAAATTAGTAAGATCCGCAGGACAAAAGCAATTATCAAACCCAAGTTGAGAGCATTTTGCTGTTGCTTGGCATCTTCTAAACCTTTAGAAATAGACGCCAGGGCGATCGCGTTGTCAGCCGAAAGTACAGCTTCCAAAGCCACCAAAACCAACAATAATAAAAAGCCGTCAACTCCAAAATTGGGTGAAGCGTCGAGAAATTGATCTAGCATTAACTATTTTGTGAACCTAAGATTGGCAAGGGTCGAGCGCAGCGCAAATTACCCGCTCTGTCTAAAATTAGTGTCACCTTCATTTAAATCTTAACCTAACGCGGTAATTCTGTGGGAGGCGATCGTCCGAACAACTTCCCAAGCAAGCAGTCCCAGGCAACAAGGAAAAATTATCCCCCTCCAAGACTCAAAAACTGCGCCACTGGGTCACTGGACCACTGGGGCACTCCCCCCGGACGCACCATTTGTGTTGCAAGTTGTAACAAATGATTCCCAAAAGTGCCAATTTGTCTCAAATTGGTGAAAGCTCGTGCCCGCGAAAAGGAGTTTTGCGAATATGTCTTTAACAGATACCCAAGTCTACGTAGCGCTCGTAATTGCTTTGATTCCCGGAATCTTGGCTTTCCGGCTGTCAACTGAACTGTACAAATAGTTTCCAGACACCAGTTGCGAACCGCAAAACGCCTGCCTGACCAGTTAAATCTCTCGCATTACAGATACAGACAATTACTGCCGCAGTGCAGTAGATTGTTTGTGTTCAGCAAGACGAGACTGCAAGGGCAGGCATTTTTATGGGGAAATTCTGTCTTCACACGTCACCTTTGTCTCAACAATTTTGGCTGTCAGCACCCTGACAAACAGCGGCGAGTGTGCGTTAAGCTCAGAATTTGCTCTTTTGAACTCTAAAACGTCAGTCTCAGGTATTTGAAAAAACATTATGCAAGCGATTCAACCCACCGTTACCCCACTGCGTCCTGTAAAAAAATCCCCTCGGGTTACTCCTCGTCGCAGTAGCAGCCGTCAGCGTTCTTACCCTCACCAAACCCTCGCGGCCGAAACAGGCGTCAAGTTGGCAGTCAACATGGTACTTTCAGTCTGTGCCACTTCTGCTTTGGTTCAGCTTTGGCCTCACTACCGGGCGGTGCAAGAAAAATTGCACGAAATCCAAGCTGAAGTCAATCTTACCCAAGGGCGAGTAAATCAGTCGCGAGCCGACTTTAACCGCTACTTTGACCCTAGTCTTGCTAAAACTGTGATGCAAGAGCAAAGCAACCAAGCTGACCCGCAGCAGCGTCCGGTGATTTTGCAAGAAGCCGACGTACCCGACGCCGAGGAATCAACCCCCCAACCTTAAGGGAAGGGCTGTTTTGGGTTTTGATATCACGTCCGATGTGCATCATTCTTGTATGTCATTGGTTCGCACAGCGAACAATGACAGATGAATCTGTCGGACGTGATATCACTTTTGAGTAAAAGAGTTTTTAGGATGATTCTTGTCTGTCCGGGCGAACGAAACGCAGAGACAGACAGACCTGCGTATTGTCACCTTTTGCAATCTCAAAACTTCAAACTCCGGCTTATACTGACTTTGCCAGCACGGTTTTTTCTTTCAGTAGTTGCAGTGCAGCTTGATATTGCAAGTCTGCTTCGGTGCCGATTTGATCGCGCGCGATAGGTTCCAAAGGCACTACGCGATCGGGCGAAATCCCCAGCTTGTTAATATCTTTATGGTTAGGTGTTTCGTACTTAGCAACAGTCACGGCCAACCCGGAACCGTCAGACAAATCAAACAGCGACTGAATCAGTCCTTTGCCAAAAGTCTTTTCTCCTACCAGTTGAGCTCTGCCGTTATCTTGCAGCGCACCAGCCAAAATTTCGCTAGCACTGGCACTTCCCTTGTTCACCAAAACAATCAGCGGATCGTGAGTTAGGGCTTGTCCAGAGGCTTCAAAACTGCCGAGAATGCCTTGTCTGTTCACCGTGTAGACGATCGTCCCGGAATCGAGCCACAGGCGGGCAATTTCAATTCCTGCTTGCAACAGTCCGCCCGGGTTGTTTCGCAGGTCGAGAATGTAGGCGGCGGCTCCTTGTTTTTCCAAGCGGTCGATAGCGTGAGCGACTTCCTCAGTGGCGTTAGCGCTGAATTGACTCAAGCGAATGTAGCCCACCGGCAAATTTTCCGACCCCGACTGCAATTCGGCGTAAACCGGATTCAGCGCTATGCGATCGCGCACTAGCTCAATTTCCTCAGCAACGTCCCTTCCCTCGCGCCCCAAGGTCAAGGTAACGGCAGTGCCGATGCGGCCGCGCATTCGAGTTGCTGCTTCGTCTAGGGTCAATTCTGAGGTAGGAGTGCCATCAATTTTCAGAATGCGATCGAGGGGTTGGATACCAGCTTTATCCGCCGGTGAGCCGGCCAAAGGAGCCACCACTGTCAGGGCATTTGTCTGGGGGTCGATCGCAATTTGCAGCCCCACTCCCGTCAATTCTCCCGAAGTGTTGACCTGCAAGCTGCGGTACTGTTCGGGTTTCAGCAGTCGAGTGAAGGGGTCGTCGAGTTTCGCCAGCATCCCCTGAATAGCCGTGTAAGTCTGCTGTCTGTCGTTAAGCGGTTCCTTGACAGCTTTTTGGCGAATCGACCACCAGTTTTGAGAGTTGAAGCTGTCGTCCACATAAGAGCGATTGACAATTCGCCAAGCTTCGCTCAATAGCTGCTGTTCAGGAGTCAGCGCCGCCGCAGGCTGCGTCCACCCGCCTAGAACTAGGGCGACTTGGAGGAAAAGTACAATAGCAATCTGGAAAACTCGTCTGTGCATGATTTTTCTGTAAAAGATAGGCAAGTATTGCATCTCGTGTATTTTAAGTTTGTAGGCTTTTAAGGTTTTGGGCATTTAACTCTCCCCAAGGCATTCGGGATTAGTCAAAAGTCCGCCAACAAAAAATTAGTTAAATGTAACATTTAATCGCAAAATGAGTGAAGTTTTATCATTAATATTAAAATTAATGCCCCAGCGACCCGCAGGCAGGCTCGGACTTTAGTCTGTAGCTCGGCTCTTGGCTGTATGCCTGGTAGGGGCGGATGTTGAGCTTGCAGAACATGGTATTTGAGACTCGGCAAAAGCTTCGCTCGTGTGAAAATTGCACGGCAATTATGTTACATTTTTTATCACAGTCTGGAATTCGATCGGGCAACGCCAGCGAGTAGGGACAAGCCACCGCTTAGTTTCCCAGGGCTTGCAGGCGATCGCACAATAGAGTTCCTTTCGTCAGCTCCAAATTTAAAAAATAGCCTCAGGCATTTGCTAATAAAAGCAAGCTGCTCGGCGCGGGGCGACAAAAAACCTTGTGGCTGCTGCCCTGAACCTCAACCACAGCAATATTCTTTTAGGAATTCTGGCTCCATGTTTTCTAAACAAATCACCGACTCAAAAACCTACCAGTGGTTTGAGGAACGCCTGGAAATTCAGGCGCTCGCCGATGACATCACTACGAAGTACGTACCCCCCCACGTCAATATTTTCTACTGCTTGGGCGGAATTACTTTAGTTTGCTTTCTGATCCAGTTTGCCACTGGCTTCGCCATGACTTTCTATTACCGTCCCACGGTAGCAGAAGCTTTTTCTTCAGTGCAATACCTGATGACTGAAGTCAACTTCGGCTGGCTGATCCGCTCCATCCACCGCTGGTCTGCCAGCATGATGGTGCTGATGATGATTTTGCACATCTTCCGGGTTTATCTGACAGGCGGCTTCAAAAAGCCCCGCGAATTAACCTGGGTGACAGGAGTAATCTTGGCAGTCATCACTGTTTCTTTCGGCGTGACAGGCTATTCCCTGCCTTGGGATCAAATCGGTTACTGGGCAGTTAAAATCGTTTCCGGCGTCCCCGAAGCTATCCCGTTTGTCGGTTCTTTGATGGTTGAGCTGCTGCGCGGCGGTGTCAGCGTCGGTCAAGGCACTTTGACTCGCTACTACAGCTTGCACACTTTTGTGTTGCCTTGGCTGATTGTAGTCTTCATGCTGGCTCACTTCTTGATGATTCGCAAGCAAGGTATCTCTGGCCCGTTGTAAGTTTTGAGTTGGGGGGGCGGTACTTTTTTTGCCCCCCCGCTGAATTGTGAGTTGAAAATTCAGAATTCATCGCTCATGATATTTATTTACGGCTAATACTTCCTGCGATCGCGCCGCTGATTCAAACTAACGAATACAGCGGAATGGCAGGCCCGGGTAAAACTAAAAGGAGAACACTCTCACTATGTCTATTATCAAAAAACCAGATTTGAGCGATCCCGCGCTCCGCGCTAAGCTCGCTAAGGGCATGGGTCACAACTATTACGGCGAACCAGCTTGGCCTAATGACTTGCTCTACGTTTTCCCTATAGTGATCATGGGAACGATTTCTCTGTGCGTGGGTTTGGCCGTACTAGACCCGGCTTTGGTTGGCGAACCTGCTAATCCTTTTGCTACTCCGCTGGAAATTCTGCCGGAATGGTATTTGTGGCCTGTGTTCCAAATCCTGCGCGTTTTGCCTAACAAATTGTTGGGTATTGCTTGCATGGCTGGTGTTCCCCTTGGCTTGATTTTGATTCCGTTCATCGAAAATGTTAATAAGTTCCAAAATCCGTTCCGCCGCCCTGTTGCTACTACTGTTTTCCTGTTGGGAACTGCGGTAACTCTGTGGTTGGGTATTGGTGCTATTTTCCCGATCGACAAATCTTTCACACTGGGTCTTTTCTAAGATTTAAGTTTGCTTGATTATGACGCCTGCGGGTTTCCTGTAAAGTGCTTTTGTACTGGTGGGAAACTTTAGCGGGCGTCATTTTATTTTAGATTTTAGATTTTAGATTTTAGAGTTGGGATTGGGGATTTTTTATTTAGGGCTTGCTGGATAAGTGCACAAAGGTTAGACGGCCTGGTTATGGACTCGTGCGATCGAGAAAAGTGTGCAAGATAAACAGGTAAAATACTACAAAACCCTTGCATCACCCAGTGCGAGCGCCTACAGAAAAGCTGAGCTTGCCTCAAGTCTCCCATCCGAGTTTGAACTGCCCTTTGAAGGAAGGTTGTCATCAGACAACCGTTGAATAAAAATAGCCGAACTAATGCCGTGGTCAGAGTTTGAAGCAGAGTATGCTGAAAACTTCCCCACAGAAAAGGGCTTAAGGGCCAAATCATTTCGGATGGCATTGGGAGCATTAATCATCAAAGAAAAACTCGGAATTAGCGATCGCCTCACAGTAGAACAGATACGGGACAACCCCTATTTACAATACTTTATCGGTCAATCAAGCTACAGTAACGAGCTACCCTTTGACCCATCTCTATTAGTTAATTTTCGACAAATAATTAGTCCGAACTTGATTAATAAAGTCAACGAAAGAATGGTTGAAAAAATCCGCCCCTCACCCCAATTAAACCAGAAAAAAAAGGATTCGGACGCCAAGAATGACTCACTTAATCGCGGAAACTTGCTCGTAGATGCTACCTGTGCCCCAGCCGACATGAGTTTTTCAACCGACTTAGGAATATTAAATGGGGCTAGAGTTCATACAGAAAAAATCATAGACATCCTGTATAAACAAATCACAGAAAAAAACAATAATTTACCGTAATCTAGTAAGAAAAGACTATTTAGCAGTAGCCAAACAAAAACGACCCACCTGAAACAAAAGAAGAGAGGCAATTATAGCAACCGCCAAGGCGGTTAGGATGCAAGGCGTAGGACATCTTCGATCGCATCACGTAAAAAGTCAAACCGCTTTAATTGTTTGCGGATTCGACTTTTGAGCCAAGACTCTTCTTTGTTCAATCCTGTTCAAATCAGGGGAGTACGACGGTAAATACAACAATCTACACCCTAGACTTTGAATCAATTCCTCAATTCGACCACCTTTATGAAACGTGGCATTGTCCATCACCACCACCTGTCCTGTCACAAGTGTTGGCAGTAAACAAGTTTCTAGCCACATTTCAAAAACTGTTCGATTACACGCTCCAACGACGGTAAAAGGGGCGAGCAATTTTTGGTTACATAGAGCAGCAATCATATTTACCCTACCCTCACCTCGGCCCGATTGCCCCTGTTCGTTCCAATCATAATCATACTGGTCTCTATTATCCATGCCAGATTCATCAACATAGACAATCTGAGCCGAGGGAATGGTGGACAATTCGGTTACAAAAGCCTGACGCTTGACTTCATCCCGCGGACGGTAGCCGTAGGTTTTTTTTTCGAGTAAAACCAATTTTTCTCAAAGCCCGCGAGATTATGCGTGAGCTAATTTCTCTATCCCAAAGTGAGGCCATTTCAACTTGAGTTTTATCCCCATGAGTCTTGGCTTGCCTCACGAAATTTCTCCCAATCACTAATTTTATGACCGTTACCGTTTGGCTTATTAGGTAATGCTAAAAAGTCTCCTGTTTCGGTTTGTCGCTTCAACCATAAGCCGATTGTGTTGCAACTGATATTAAACAGTATACTCGCTTCACTAATCTTTAATCCATCTAGTTTGATAGCTTGAATGACTTTCTGACGTAGGTCGTAAATGTAGGGTTTTGGCAAGGGTCGGGCGATCCGGGCAGCATCAGATACTACTTCCAGTTTACACCGTAACCGCCTTGGCGGTTGCTATAAAAGAAAATCAGCGCTTGCGGGAGTCAGAAGCCCGCGCTAGAGAAGAAGCTCAGCATTTACACAACTATATGCAAGACTTACAAAAGACCCAAGCTCAACTGATTGAGACCGCAAAAATGTCTTCTTTGGGTCAAGTGGTTGCGGGGATTGCCCATGAAATTAACAACCCCATCAATTTTATCTACGGCAATATCAGCCACGTCAGTGATTATATTCAAGACCTACTGCATCTGCTGCATCTTTATCAGCAGTACACCCCTCCCAGTTCTGAGATTCAAGCTGAAACCGAAGCCATAGATTTGGAATTTATGATAGCAGATTTACCCCAAATTTTGGTTCCGATGAAAGGAGGTGTTAACCGCATTCAGAAGATTGTTTGGTCTTTGCGTAACTTCTCAAGGCTACAGGAAGCTAACATAAAGTCGGTTGACATTCACGACGGGATAAAAAGCAGCCTGCTGATTTTGCATAATCAATTTCAAGCAAGGGCCGCGCGTCCAGAGATTCAAGCGATCGAGGAGTACAGCAATCTGCCTTTAGTGGAATGCTATGCCGGAGAACTCAACCAGGTGTTTATCAACATCCTTTCTAATGCGATTGATGCTTTGAATGAGTACAACAAACAACGCATCCTCCCTTGCCCGCTGGCCATTACTATTCGCACTTTTCTGCTAGAGGAAAAATCCCCTGTCGTCATTCAAATTCGGGACAATGGGCCTGGAATAACGGCCGAGGTGAAAGACCGCATTTTTGAACCATTTTTTACTACTAAGCCTGTAGGTGAAGGTACCGATTCGGGTCTCTATATAAGCTACCAAATTGTACAGGAGAAGCATGGGGGCGCATTGAACTGTTTTTCCGAGGTGGGGCAGGGAACAGAGTTATGGATTGAAATTCCAATCAGACAAACTACGGCGGCACTCGACCTTAGCTAATCAATCGACTTCTATCAAACTCAGAGCCTATTCCAGCCATCCGGTTTGCCATTGTACAAATCAGCCTTTTCATTACTTCTGAAATAATCTATAATAAAACGTAAAGTAGATAAATATTACTCGTCGGATAATTTAATGAAACCCAGGAGTTCAAAAAATGTCGCCTACGACCGAAATAGCTCGCAATCTGCCAGCTAAAATATTATTTGTGGATGACGAGCCAGATTTAGAATCTTTAATTTGCCAGAAATTTAGACAAAAGATCCGCACTGGAGAATACCAAGTTTTTTTTGCACACAATGGCGTAGAAGCGCTTTCAACGTTGCGAGAGCAGCCTGATATAGATATTATACTGACAGACATTAATATGCCAGTCATGGATGGCATGGCTTTGCTCGCGAAACTTAACGAGCTAGTTACTATGGTCAAAACAGTAGTTATATCTGCCTATGGCGACTTGGGAAATATCAGAAAGGCAATGAACGGCGGGGCATTTGACTTTTTAATTAAGCCTCTAAATTTTCAGGATTTAGAAATTACAATTAACAAAACTTTATGCCATGTGCAACAGCTAAAGGAAAACGAGCGCTCCCGCCAAGAAAGAGAGGATAAATTGCGGCAATCGGAAGCGCGAGAGCGAGAAAAAGCCATCCAATTAGAACTGGCATTGCAAAATTTACAGCGCACCCAGTCTCAGCTTATTCAGACTGAGAAAATGTCAATCTTAGGACAACTAATTGCAGGTATTGCCCACGAAATTAATAATCCAGTTAACTTCATCTATGGCAACTTAACTTATGTAAATGATTACACTCATCAGCTATTGAGTTTAATCACGCTTTACCAGCAGCACGATGCCCATAAATACCCTGAAATCGATGCTTTAATTGAGAAAATAGAGCTGGAATATATCCAAGAGGATATGCCTAAAATGCTGTCTTCGATGAAATTGGGGGCAGAACGTATCCGTCAGATTGTGCTGACGTTGCGGAACTTCTCGCGCCTAGACGAAGCTGAGATGAAACCCGTTAATATTCACGAGGGAATCGATAGCACTCTAGTGCTTTTGCAGAGTCAGCTCAAGGCTAAGCCGAATTCTTCGTCTATTAAAGTTATTAAAGAATACGGAGATTTGCCACAAATAGAATGTTATGCCTGTCAGTTGAATCAGGTATTTATGAATCTCTTGAGCAATGCCATTTATGCCTTGAATCACTATGATAAAAAAGGCAGCCCGGAGCAAATTAAAAACGAGCCTAGGACGATTACGATTGCTACTTCTATGCTGAATCGCGAATGGGTAAGAATCAGTTTTAAAGATAATGGATCGGGGATGACAAGCGATGTAATAAATCGGTTGTTTAATCCTTTCTTCACCACTAAACCTCTGGGTGATGGCACTGGCTTGGGATTATCGATCAGCTATCAGATTGTTGTCGAGAAGCACGGCGGAGATTTGAAGTGTTTTTCGCAGCCAGATCAAGGTGCAGAATTTGTGATTGAGATTCCCATTAACCAGAGGGATCGGGTACAGATGAAGGCGAGTTAAGGGGAATTAAATAAAAATCAGGGTAAACTCTGGTAAAATCTCATATCACGATCGCACTTCCCCAATTTTTCTGTAATTTCTGAAGTCTCCCAAACACCGAACACCGAACGACCTAGCTGAAGCCGTCAATAGTAGATTTTGAGTGATTTGTTAACTTATCAGTGTCCCGGAATGGTTAAGGTGAGGCGTGAGGGCGCAAGCACGCCTTCACCATGTGCCAGTTGCGTCAGTTTTGAACTAATGACTAATGACTAATGATTACCTTCCTCCGACTACAACATTTTTAATCCGGAGATGGGGGCCGCCGACACTGACGGGCAAACCACTTTGGCCATTTTTACCGCAACCGCCGTAGGCATAAACCGAGTCGTTTCCTATAGACTCAATATCTTTTAAAGTCTGAAATACATTGCCACTTAAAGTGACATCGCTCACGGGTTCGGCTAATTTGCCGTCACGAATCATGAACCCTTGAGCCGCCGCAAAGGTAAACATTTCGCCGTTGGTTTGTCCTCCCAACATCCGCACTGCATAAACTCCTTCGTCAATGTCGGCAACCATTTCGTCAAAAGAATGTTCGCCAGACTCGATCGCAGTATTAGTCATCCGCACCAAAGGCATAAAAGTAGCACTCAGAGCCCGGGCATTTCCCGTCGGACTTTCGCCCATTTTGCCCGCAGTCTCGCGATTGTGCATCCGAGTGGCTAAAACTCCATTTTTAATTAAATGCTTGCACTGAGCCGGCACGCCTTCGTCGTCATATTTCAAAGTTCCCGGCAATCCCGGCACAGTTGCGTCGTCAATTACATTCAATTGTTCGATCGCCACAGGCTTGCCCAAAGTCAACAATTCCTGCATTTTCGGGTTTTCGTAAATGCCGTCTGCTTCCGACAAATGCCCGAAAGCTTCGTGAATAAAAACCCCCGACAAATAAGGGTCTAAAATCACCGGATACTGACCGCCTTTCACTGATTTCGCCTCTAGTTGGCCTACAGCTCGAACGGCAGCACTCTTAACACGATCTTCAATATTTGTCAAGACATCGTAATCCGATCGCGAGTGAATCGACTCAAACCCTTGGCGGACGACACCGCCCTCGCCGCGGGCGATCGCCCCGAAACGCCCGGTCACGTCCAAGCGCTCTTGAGCGATGCAAGTACCTTGAGAATTCACAAAATAAGTAATGCCGAATCTGTCGCTGTAACCTGCCATTGTCGTCTGAATTCGCGGGTCGTAATCTAACAGCAACTGATTGTAAGATTCGAGCAATTTCCGCTTTTCGGCTAGAGTAATAGAGCGCGGGTCGCGGCCCAATTCCACCGCGACATAATCTTGAATCGGGGTGGCATCTGCTAGTAGAGTTTTTTCGCTGCCAACCAAACGAGACTGGACTACAGCTTCTTCAATTCGGTCTTTTAACTCAGCTAAACCGTTAAAAGTTACAAAACTCCAGCCGCCTTTATGACAGGCGCGGATGCCGCCGGCAAGACTAAAACTGCGGTTGACAGCATCTAACTGAGGGCCGCGAAAACTAATCGCAGTTGACTCGCTTTGTTCGAGGCGAACTTCCAGATAATCCACGCGATCGCGGTAAGGTGCGATCGCTTCCATCAACTGTTCTTGCATCAAATTGCCCCTATGAATGATTGGCCGTAGCGCTGAAAAAAATTATTGCTAAACCTATTTTAGCTAATAACTCCAGTCTTTCGGGTGCGCGCTCCCCCACCGCTCTGGTGCTGGCGCGGCGCACCCTAACCGATAAATGCCGAGTCAACCAATTTTAGATTTTAGATTTTAGATTTTAGATTTTAGATTGATCCGTCCTGAGCCTGCGCCTTGGAATGAATCCGGGGGCTTATGACCACATTACTTTCGGTCAGTCAATTTGAGATTTAAAACTTCGTTCACAGAATAGATGATTAGAGGCAAGCCGATCGCCCACGTTCAGCGGGCGTCCTAGAAGACCCAAAACTCGTGCTAGCTTGCGAAAAGCCCGGTATCCCCGAAAGCTTGCCTTTGTTTATAGAAATCAAACTAAACTAAATCTATCTAAAGACGTAAAAAAATACCTTAACCCCCGGCAGATGGAATACTTTAAGGTTAAAAAATTCCAAATTTCACCGTATTTAGCAGCTATTTCGGCATCAATAGCAATTTTGGTCGGAGTTGGCATTTTAGATCGATCGGAACAGCGACGGTTTTTGCAGTACAACCGCGCTAGCACCCTCGATCGCCTCAGCACAGTCCGTTCTAAGCTCGAAGGCGCTTTGAATTCCCGCGTGTTTTTGACGCGGGGTTTGGGGGCTTACCTTTCCAATAACCCAAACATCACCGAAGCCGAGTTTGCAGCGACGGCGAGAATTCTGGTGGCAGAGCAAGCCGGCATTCGCGCCATAACTTTAGTTAAAGGCACGAGGGTCGCTTACATTTATCCACGGGAGGGAAATGAAGCGGTGATCGGGGTTGACTTGACGGCGCTACCCGCACAGCGACAAATGGTCAAAGAGGTTATCTACACCAGAAAAACTTTGCTAGCCGGGCCCGTGAAATTACTGGAGGGGGACGAGACGTTTATCAGCCGATCGCCGATTTTTCTCACACCTTCGGGCGCCGAGCCTGAAACAGGAGTTTACTGGGGCTTGACAGGTTTGATCATCGACAAAAATTCCCTGATTGAAGAAGCAGGACTCAACGACTCCTCAGCGAAGCTCCAATACGCTCTGCGGGGCAAAGACGGGAAGGGAGCATCCGGCCCTGTGTTTTTCGGTGATGGGTCAATTTTTCAGCACAATCCCGTGCTGCTGGAAGTGACTTTACCCAACGGTTCCTGGCAGTTGGCAGCAATTCCGGCGGGAGGATGGCCTGCGAATTCGCCGTTTAGGGGGTGGCTGCTCTTCGGAGGCGACTCGCTGGCACTTCTGACCGGGGTCGCAGTTTTTAGCTGGGTGTACGGCCGTGCGAAACTGCGTTCGAGCGAAGTTAAGTACCGGCAATTAGTTGAAAATGCTAACAGCATGATTGTGCAGTTAGACAGTGAAGGCAAGATTACTTTTTTTAACGAGTTTGCTGAAACTTTTTTCGGGTATTCAGAAGCAGAAATCATCGGCAAAAGTGCGATCGGCACAATTATACCGAAAACAGATTTATCCGAAAGTGACCTGGCGGCAATGATTCGAGACTGTTTGACACAGCCGGAAAAATACTTCCAAAACGAAAATGAAAGCATCCGCAGCAAAGGGGAAAAGGTGTGGATAGCGTGGACAAATAAACCTTTACTAGATGCGAAAGGAAATTTGGCAGGACTGCTTTGTATCGGGACGGATATTAGCGATCGCAAACAAGCTGAAATCGCCCTCCAAGCTTCAGAATCCGAACTTCGAGCTTTGTTCGCTGCCATGAACGACGTAATTTTCGAGCTCGATATTGAGGGACGGTTCCTGAAAGTTGCCCCGACAAATCCCCAATTATTGTACAAGGACACGGCGGAATTTGCAGGTAAAAAAATTAACGATTTATTCGATCCAGAAAAAGGAAAATTTTTTCTGGAGCAAATTCGCACCGCCCTAGCTAAAAATCAAACCTTTACTTTTGAATATAACCTGGAAATTGCCAGCATACAAAAGTGGTTTGCCGCTACAATTTCGCCGATGAAAGAAAAAACGGTTCTGTGGGTGGCTCGCGACATTACGGAGCGAAAACAAGCTGAAAATTGGTTAACCGGTCAGAAACAAATTTTAGAAAAGATTGCTAAGGGCGCAACTCTTGGCGAGACTTTAAATACTTTAGTTAAAATTATCGAGCAGCAATCTAGAGATGTCATGGGTTCGATATTGCTTCTAACTCCAGATGGCGAACATTTACTTCACGGAGCCGCGCCCAGTTTGCCCGACAGCTACAATGCTGCTATTCATGGCATCGCCATCGGCCCGGATGTCGGTTCCTGCGGCACTGCTGCCTTTAGTCGCCAACAGGTAATCGTTACAGATATTGCCAGCGATCCTTTGTGGAAAAATTTTCGAGATTTAGCCTTGAGTTTTGGACTGAGAGCTTGCTTTTCTACTCCTATTTTCTCATCTCAGGGTCAAGTTTTGGGAACTTTTGGAATGTATTATCCCCAACCCCGCTACCCCCAAAAATTTGAGTTGCAATTGATAGAAGCGATTATTAATTTAGCAGGAATTGCGATCGAACGCAACCATGCCGAAGAAAGTCTCAAAAAGCTAAATCAAGAACTAGAAAATAGAGTCAAAGATAGAACTGCTCAATTGATGCAAACTGAAGAACGCTGGCAGTTAGCACTCAAAGGCAACAATGACGGCATTTGGGATTGGAACTTGCAAACAGGGGAACTATTCCTGTCCGATCGATTTAAAGAAATAACTGGATACGAACACAGCCAAACTCTCGATTACTTTGGCGAATTGAACAGGGGTACGCATCCCGACGATTTAACCTTAGTAATGCAAGCTCTCCAAGACCACTTAAACAAGAAAACGCCGCATTACATCACCGAGTACCGATTGTGGTGCTACAACAGCACCTACAAATGGATATTGAGTCGGGGACAAGCTTTGTGGGACGCATCTGGAAAAGCAGGCCGCATGGTGGGTTCAATTACTGACATTACGGAGCGCAAACAAGCAGAAGAAGCACTGCGGGAAAGTGAGGCAAGATTCCAAAAGCTATCTGCTAATTTGCCGGGAATCATTTATCAATGTTTGTTGCGTGCAGATGGCTCTGTTAGCTTCCCTTACATGAGTCCTGGTTCCCTAGAAATGTTTGAGTTAGAACCAGAAGCTGTTCTGCAAAATTCGGCTTTGCTAACAGATTTGGTTCATCCCGACGACCGCCAAAATTACTGCGAATCTGTTGCTATTTCAGCGCAAACTTTGCAGCCTTGGCAGTGGGAAGGACGGCTGGTGCTGCCTTCGGGCAAGGTTCGCTGGTTTCAGACAAACTCGCGTCCTGAAGCTAAAGAAAATGGCGATATTCTTTGGGACGGCATCACCGTTGATGTTACCGATCGCAAACAAGCTGAGTTAGCTTTGCAAGAAAGCCAGCAGTTCATTAAAAAAGTAGCCGATGCTACTCCCGGTATTTTGTATCTCTACGATTTGGAAGAACAGCGAAATATCTACACTAATACTTCAATGAAGCAGCTTTTGGGCTATAGCAGCGATGACATTACAGCGATGGATTCGTCACTAATGCCTCAGCTAATACACCCGGAAGATTTGCCTAAAATTGGGAAACATCACGCCAGCTTTACAGGAGTTGAAGATGGCGAAACTAGGGAAATTGAGTACCGGGTGCTGGCAGCAGACGGTCAATTGTTGTGGCTGCAAAGTCGGGATACTATTTTTAGCAGGAGTGCGGACGGTAAGGCTAAAGTAATAATTGGAGTTTCCCAGGATATTACGACTCGCAAGCAAGCAGAGGAAGCACTGCGGCAAAGCGAGGCGCGAGAAAGAGAAAAAGCTCGAGATTTAGAGTCAGCGCTGCTGGAATTGCGCTCTACTCAAACTCAGCTCATTCAAACTGAAAAGATGTCTTCTTTGGGGCAATTAGTCGCAGGGATCGCTCACGAGATCAATAATCCCGTTAACTTCATTCACGCTAACATTGATTATCTCAACCAGTATACAAAACAGTTACTCGATCTGGTGACTATTTACGAGCATGAGTATCCCGAACCTAATTCAAAAATTCTCGCTCGCATAGAAGAGATTGATTTGGGTTTCATGGCTGAGGATTTAAGAAAAATTATGGGTTCAATGCAGGTAGGAACCGAGCGTATCCGGCAAATTGTGTTGTCCCTCAGAAATTTCTCGCGACTCGACGAATCGGCAATGAAGCCGGTTGATATTCACGCGGGAATTGAGAGTACATTGTTAATTTTGCAGCACCGCTTGAAGAGTCGAGACAGCCGCCCGGAAATTGAAGTAATTAAGGATTTTGGAAAACTGCCACTTGTGGAGTGCTATGCGAGCCAACTGAATCAGGTATTTATGAATATTATTGCTAATGGAATTGATGCTATTGAAGAACGATATCACCAGTTATCGGTTCCAGAATCAGAGACAAAGAGTGGACGGATTGCTATTTCCACGGGTGTAACTCCCCAGAAAACTATTAGGGTAGAAATTTCGGACAACGGTACGGGCATTCGCGATGAAATAGTTGATAGAATTTTTAACCCGTTTTTTACTACGAAAGCTGTGGGAAAAGGTACGGGGCTGGGAATGTCTATCGCGCACTCGATTGTGGTGGAAAAGCACAAGGGTAAGATTGACTGTATTTCATCCATAGGATGCGGAACGACTTTTAAGATTGAGATTCCGTTTGACTAAGTGCATGAATAGTAGGGTGCGTCAGTCGATTTTAGATTTTAGATTTTAGATTTTAGATTTTAGATTTTAGAATTCACTCCACAGTGGTAGAGGGCGTCAGTCGATTTTAGATTTTCAGGCGCGGGCGTCGAGTCATAAGCTGAGGCACCCTACAACTATTAGCAGTTCCTGATTTTCAGGCGTGGCATTTGGGGTCATAAGGTGACGGACCCTACAAGTTAACGACTAAAATAGATTGAAGCTGCTAAGGAAGCGGTGCTGCATCAAACCTTTAATTGTATAAAAATTGACATGATGGGATTTATCCTGGAAGCGCTGCAAGCAATGGGACACAATGTCCGGTGGATGTCTTGGAATTTGTTTTTGGCTTTAGTACCACTGGGCCTGAGTTTTTGGCTGTTCCGCAAACCTCGATCGCCCTGGCTGCTGTGGGGTACGGCCTTTCTCCTGGGCGCTACTTTTTTGCCCAGTACGCGCCATGTTTTGGCTTATCTGAAGCACATTGTGCAAGATGTGGGCAAAACTTACGTTTTGGGCGCGATCGCCATTACACTCGCATTGATGGCTGTAGACATTTGGGTACTCCGGCAGCGCGGAGTTCGCTCTCTCCGGTGGTGGGGCGGTTTTTTCTGGTTTATCGCATTTTTGCCTAATGCGCCCTACGTTTTAACTGATATCATTCACCTCATACGTCAGATTAAAGAGGGGAACTCGGTGTGGATTGTGACTCTAGCTTTGATCCCGCAGTATCTGGCGTTTATGCTGGTTGGGTTTGGGGCTTACGTGCTGTCGGTAATGAATTTGGGTTACTATTTGAAGCAACAGGGTTGGAGTAAATTTATCCTGGCAACGGAGATAACTATACACGCACTTTCGGCGATCGGCATTTACTTAGGGCGATTTATCCGCTTCAACAGTTGGGACATTCTGACTAACCCCGATGCGCTAGTTAACACCGTAATGAACGATTTGATAGGCAAGCGTCCGGTCTTAGTCATGGCGGTAACTTTTGTAGTAATTGCTGTTTTGTACTGGCTAATGAAACAAGTAATTTTAGGAATTAGCCAACGATTTTACAGCAGTAAATTGCAGTCCGACTTGGCCGGCGATAGCGCAACTTCTTCCAGCTAGAGCAATTTGAGATTTGAGATTAAATAATTGATTCAACAGATGAATCTAAAAGCTTGAAGTAAGTTCCTAAGCTTTTTCTGTCAACCAGTTAACTCGGAAAACAAGTTTCCGTCTGTGGGTGAGACAAAATTTTCGCGAAAGTCCGAAATAAATTACTGCTGCATTTTGTCACCAGGCTTGATATGTTAGAAAAGTCAAAGTAGTTTTGTAAACAGCAAAGATGAATCGATTTGACCGTCAGTTGTGGCAGAGATTTATTGCGATCGCTCAACCTTACTTTTATCCTTTAGAGCCGGGAGGTGGCAGAATCTTTTTAGGATTAGTAGTGCTGTTGTTGATATTTCTGTTCGCTGCGATGTTTGTGGCTGTCAGTGTTATTAGTTTGGTTGCTCAAGTCTTATTTCCAGAGGCTTTTAACGGGGTTGCGGCTGGCTTAGCTACTTTAATCAAAGAAATTATCTACTCACCGACAATTGCGATCGTTGGTTTAATGCTAATCCTCCCGCTGGCTGCTTTTGTCTTTTTTAGAAGCAAGCTGATACCGCGCTGGAAGCAGTGGATAATGTTAGCTCTGCTGCTATTTTTGTCGCTGTCTGTTAGCGGAATTAACGTAGTCATTAGCTATATTAGTAATTTTTTCACGACAGCGCTGGCTGAAAAAGATCAAATTACTTTTTGGCGGTTTATGTGGGTTTATGCTGGAGTTTTTATTATCGGTACCCCGATAGTTGTTATTTACGGGTATACTCAAGATAAACTGGGATTGTACTGGCGAGAGTGGATGACTGATAGTTTCCTAGGTAGTTATTTGCAAAACCGCGCTTATTACGAAATCAATTCTCAGAAGGAAATCGACAATCCCGACCAGCGGATTGCGGAAGATATCAAATCTTTCACTAGCACAAGTTTAGAGTTTTTGCTGCTGATATTGGGAGCAGTTATCGATATTATTTCTTTTACAGGGATTCTCTGGTCTATTTCCAAAGCTCTTTCGCTCGGACTAATTATTTATGCTGTCTTTGGCACTACAGTCATGGTAATTTTTGGCAAAAGGTTGATATTTTTGTACTTCAACCAGCTCTCCAAAGAGGCTGACTTTCGCTATGGATTGGTTCACATTCGGGACAATGCAGAATCAATTGCTTTTTACCGGGGAGAAGCACAGGAATCTATTCAGGTAAAACACCGCTTTTTACAAGCTGTTCGGAACTTTAATTTGCTAATTGGTTGGCAGCGAAATCTGGGATATTTTAGAGTGGGCTATAGATATGCAACTTATATTATTCCTTCTTTATTCCTGGCTTCTATCTACTTTGCAGGTGAGATCCGATACGGTGATATTACTCAAGCTGAATTTGCTTTTCGTCAGGTTTCCGATGCCTTTTCTTTGGTTGTATATAGGATTGAAAGCTTGAGTTTGTTTGCAGCGGGAATTAATCGTTTAGCCACGTTTAATGACTCTATAAAAAATCAAAAAACTGCTGTACAACTAGACTTCAGAACAATCGATACAGTTATAAGTTCGCAATTGACACTGGAACACGTTACTTTAGATACTCCCAAGCATCAAAAGACTTTGATTAGCGATTTGTCGGTAGCAGTGCAGCCCGGTGAAGGACTGTTAATTGTCGGCCAAAGCGGTGCTGGGAAGAGTTCTTTGCTGCGGGCAATTGCGGGTTTGTGGGAATCGGGAACGGGCCGTTTGGCGCGGCCGGAATTGGGGGAGATGCTGTTTTTGCCGCAGCGTCCTTATATGATTTTGGGTAGTTTGCGATCGCAACTTCTGTATCCCAACACCAGCAGCGAGGTTGATGAGGAAAAATTGCGTCGCGTTTTGGCATCAGTAAACTTAGCAGATTTGCCGGAAAGATTGGGCGGCTTTGATGCGGATTTAGATTGGGGTGAGATTTTGTCGCTGGGAGAACAACAGCGTTTAGCTTTTGCTAGATTGTTATTGACGGAACCGCGATATACTATTTTGGATGAGGCGACAAGTGCTTTGGATTTGAAGAACGAGCAACATTTATACGAGCAGTTGCAAGCCACTAAAACTACTTTTGTGAGTGTCGGTCACAGAATGAGTTTGTTGCAATATCACCAGCAGGTTTTGGAACTTTTGGGCGATGGGGGTTGGCGACTGGTTTCGACGGAAGAATACCGCGCTAGTACGAAGGTTTTTAGCTGAGACAGCACTGCTTTCAGGGATTGTACATTTACCCGGTTGTGGGTGCGCGGTGGGTGGAGGCGCGGTTGAAGATTTATAGTTGGGTTCTACAGAGGAATCGCCGCGGCTCCACCAACCCTATAATAGGTTCTACTAAAGTTGTATTCTTTTTTTGAAGTGGTATCACGATCGATAATTGGTATAAATATCTAAAACTGCCCAAACAAAAAGCAAGCTGAACTTTGGCGGATTCGATTTAATTGCTCGCCCGCGAGAACTCACAGAATATAATGGAAGATAGATTTTTAGTATAGGCGAGATTCTTACCTTGACTACTCCGATTCCTCAAAGCTTTGTGCAAACGATCGCTAAGGAGCGCGGCGTCACAGATGCCGAGTTAGAAACAGTCTTTATGGCTCTCGACGGTCAATCTACGGCGACAATTGCAACCAAGCTTGGCATTAGCGACATCGCGGTTCGCAAAAGACTCGGCGAAGTTTACAAAAAGTTTCATATCGGGGGGAACGGCCCTGGAAAGCTTTCGGAATTGAGGCATCAGTTGCTGTTTTCATACCACACCGATCAGGGAACGAGCGATTTTAGTCGAGGTAAAGGCTCTCTATTGAAGATGGCGATTGGACACCGACAGGAAGA
Organism: Microcoleus sp. Pol12B3; assembly: GCF_036701355.1. Taxonomy (NCBI): domain Bacteria; kingdom Bacillati; phylum Cyanobacteriota; class Cyanophyceae; order Oscillatoriales; family Microcoleaceae; genus Microcoleus; species Microcoleus sp. Pol12B3. The sequence continues at coordinate 48,419 of NZ_JAUBQS010000010.1, read as the reverse complement.
TTGGGGCCAAGCACCGGATGTTTCGGTTTTTTACGGACGGACTGAAGAATTAACTACTTTAAAGCAGTGGATTGTATCAGATAATTGTCGGCTGGTAGCGCTGCTGGGTTTGGCTGGTAGCGGCAAAACAACTCTTTCAGTGCAGTTGGCAAAACAGGTACAGAATGAGTTTGATTTTGTGATTTGGCGATCCCTGCGATCGACACCAGCACCATCCGATTTCCTAGGAAGCTTAATTCAACTTTTTTCTAACCAACAAAAACCCGATGTGCCGTTAGCCGAGCCCTCGAAGAGGATCGACCTCAACAGCAAAATTTCGCGATTGGTCGAGTATCTGCGGAAACACCGCTGTCTGGTAATTTTAGACGATTTTGAAGCGGTTCTCAGACCCGAAGAATTAGCGGGACACTACCGGGAAGGCTACGAAGGATATCGAGATCTAATCGTGCGGCTGTGTGAGGTCAATCACAATAGCTGTTTACTGCTAGTTAGTTCGGAAGAACCTACAGAACTGGCTTTGCTGGCGGGAGAAAAAGTGCGGTCTTTAAAACCTGCTATTTCCTCGGAAATAGCCCGGGAAATTTTCCAAGAAAAAGGTTTGTTGCCTCAAGAGCGAGAGTTGGAAATCTTGTTATCTCGGTACGGAGGCAATCTGTTAGCATTAAAGATTGTAGCGACAACAATTAATGAGTTTTTCGAGGGGAATGTTTTCAAGCTTTTGGAAGCAACGGCTTTATTTATTGAAGAACATATCAGCAATTTGTTGGCGCAGCAGTTCGATAGAATATCGAGCTCAGAACAAGATATTGCCTACTGGATTGCTATTGCTCAAACCCCGATTTCCCTGCCAACTTTACGAGAGCAGATGTTCGTCAATTCATCGTTTTCAGATTTGCTGAAAAATCTCGATTCTCTGGGTCGTCGCTCGCTGATTGACAAAATCAGTGAGGGCGGGGAAACTTTTTTTATGCTTCAACCTTTGATCGTGCAATATGTTACCGACAGATTAGTGGAGCAGATTCGAGCAGAGGTTTTGGAGACAGTTAAGACGCAAGGAAGAGAAAGAATGCGGCTGTTGAAAACTCACAACTTGAGCATCAACATTGCTAAACGGAAAGGCGATAAAGGCAAACCAAGTAGCTCTATTTTAGCATTAGTAAAAAATCGGTTGCAAGTTTTGTTTGTGAAGACGACAGGCTCTGAAGAACCGCTAAAGATCTTGAATAAAGTTGTCTCGGATCTGGAGGATGAATCGATTCTTGAGGTGGGATATGCTAGGCAGAATCTGGCACAGATTATTTCAGAAATTCAGCGATAAGAAAAAAGCGATCGCCCTTTGACAAAAGCGATCGCCCAATTTTTAACAAAAACAGAATTCGATAAAATTATTTGACAATGCCAAAAACCGATGCAGATTCAGACCGTGTAATTTTGTCCAAAGCAGGCGATTTTTGAGCTTGGGCAATCTTGGGAACCAAAAGTTGATTCGCATAAATCCGAGGATTTTGTTGAGCGATTTGGATGTAAGATTGGCGGACTTCTGCGTTGACTGCGACAGTCTTGGCATCGTAGACTTGCATCGCCATGTTGGGATAAAAACCAATGCCGACAATCGGTATCAAAAAGCAAAAGGCGATCGCCACTTCCCGAGGTTTAGCATCAATAAACGGTGCATCACCCGGCAAAACGCAACTATTACCAAAACAAACCGCTTCATCCAGATTTTTTCTCTGATTCTGCAAATTTAGATCCTCAAGGTCGCAAGCCGCTAGTGTCCCACAGTTATAAAATAACTGTCGCAGCATTGAGAGCAAATAAATAGGCGTCAAAATCAGTCCTACGGCAGCCAGGAACACTGTCACCGCGCGGAAAGAACTGCTGTACATATCGCTAGTTGCGACGCCCACAAACACTGAGAGTTCGCTAGCAAAACCGCTCATGCCGGGGAGTGCCAAGGATGCCATCGCGCCTGCGGTAAACAAGGCAAACACTTTCGGCATGACTTTTCCAATCTCGCCCATCTCGTCCATGATCATTGTATGGGTGCGATCGTAAGTAACGCCAGCCAGGAAAAACAATACTGAGGCGATTAAACCGTGGGAAATCATTTGCAACAGCGCCCCGTTGATTCCCAAATCCGTGAAGGAAGCAATACCCAACAACACGAATCCCATGTGAGAAATCGACGAATTCGCTAAGCGGCGCTTCATGTTCGATTGGCCGAAGGAATTCAGCGCCCCGTAGATAATGTTGACCACGCCGAGCACCGCCATAATCGGTGCAAAGTAAACGTGTGCTTGGGGAAGAAGTTCCAAGTTCAGCCGAATCAGCCCGTATCCGCCCATTTTCAGCAATACGCCGGCCAGAATCATCGACACGGGAGAAGATGCTTCACCGTGGGCATCAGGTAGCCAAGTGTGGAAGGGGAAAATCGCCAGTTTCACACCGAAGGCAATCAGCAATCCCGCATAAAGCAGTAATTCTAAACCCAGTGGATAGTCCTTCAAGCCAAGTTCTACCATGTCGAAGGTGGGGGTGCCTCCGCCGTAGAATGCCATTGCTAAGGCAGCTATTAAAATAAAGATGGAAGCGCCTGCGGTATAAATCAAGAATTTTGTAGCTGCGTAGCGGCGGTTTTGTCCGCCCCAAATCGAGATGAGGAGGTACACCGGAATTAGTTCTAGTTCCCAGACAATGAACAGCAGCATGATGTCTTGGGCGACGAACACTCCTATTTGTGCCGAGTACATCACCAGCATCAGGAAATAGAAGAGTCTCGGCTTGCGATCGACTTCCCAGGCTGCAAAGATTGATAGTGTCGTCACCAATCCCGCCAACAATACCAACGGAACTGACAGTCCGTCAACCGACACAGACCAGTTGAGGCCTAAAGAAGGTATCCAGGAATATTGCTCTACGATTTGGAAAGTAGAGATGCTTGGATCGTAATGAGTCCAAAACACCCAGCACATTAATACAAAATCTGCAATACCTACGCCTAGGGCATACCAGCGAATGGTTTTGCCGTCTGTATCCGGCAGGAAAGGGATGGCGAGGGAAGCTAGGAGGGGTAGGATGACAATTGCGGTCAGCCAAGGAAATTGATCCGCTACCATAGTGAGAATAAATACTTAGTTGGAAGTTACCAAAATTATAATACTAAATTTAATTAAAACTTAAGATTTATTCATAAATATTTTTTATATCGAGACAAATGCGGAGAATAATATCACGAATTGCTACAAACGTCAATTGATTTTCGATTTTTAATTTTTGATTTTCGATTCAGGACTTAGGGACAAAAAAATATAGCGTTTTGTAGGCACAATCTGCCTGTGGTTGCGCCTATTCTGGTAGAGGGTTGGATCAGTTCTGTGTATTAAGGGCGATCGCAAATTAGCTTTCCATCAGCGTGCAATCTGGATCGACTCCCAATTCGCGCAACTTAGCCGCCAATCGTTCAGCCCTTTGGCTTTCCTGGTCAGCCCTTTGCCTTTCTTGCTCAGCTTGTTCTGAACTCCACAGCAACAAATTACCTAAATTATCCCACCAGCGCAGCCAGTTCATAGTTTGTCCCAACCTTTCCCCGGACCAAATCCCCAGATATAGTTCCAGTTGTGGAATGCACACCCGCCCCTGCTCATTGGCTGAATGTAAAACATACCGCCGATCTTACAAATAGCGCACTTCTAAAATACCTTCGTATGGATCGTAAGTGACATAAGTAGATACTTGAAGAATCTCTTCGTAAAAGTGGAGTTTGCCATAGGGCGGAGTTGCTCTGACCCATAATTCTCCTCCCTCTGCTTCCGAGAGAAACTCCATCACATCGCCACATTAGCACCTTCAGTATTAGGAGTATAACTACCGCGAATTACCCCCTCTGCTAGAAGGCACTTGTGGCACATAAAACCAGTCTGGAGCTTTGAAAACAATTGTTTTATTGGCTGTGGCGACTAGCCCAAAATTAGAGCCAATCAGCATTTTTGTCTGGATACATCCTGCGGCTACCAGTGCATCGGTGAAACCAGCGGCGAGAGAAGATTGTTGAATATTTTCCACCGGATAGTCTGGTAATACGAAGTTAGCTGGTAGGGTTTTCCAGGTGACGGTTGGTTTGGCTTTGATAGACTGGCCTTCGAGTACCATTGTATTAACCATCAACCAGAAACGTTTGTGTAAATCTATTTATATTAACTCAAGTTGCTGGTTATTGTAAAAACAAAGAAGGTTGAAAACTGATATAAGGATTCAGAGCGATCTATATAAAGTCAAAAGCCGATCGCCAAAAGATGCAATTAAAGAGCGATATACTAATTGCGATCGCCATTTTTCCGGTATTCCCCCCTCCCCGTAAAAAGCCCCCGCCAATTGTCCGTAAACCGCACCAGTAGTATCCGCATCGTCGCCCAAATGCACAGCCAACAAACAGCCTTCCGCAAAATAAGAACTGTTGTAAAACGCCCAAAGTGCAGCCTCCAAAGACTTGACAACATAACCCGTACCTTTAATTTCAGGAGGTTGTCGCAGTTTAAAAGAACCCGCCGCAATCTCATCAATCTCTGCCACCAGGGGATTTGCTGCCCAATATTCCGAAATCGGACAATATCTTTCCGAAAGCAACACATCTTTAGCAACTCCATTCACAGCCCCCGCAATTAAAGCACCAAAATAGCGGCAAGCATCCACACAAGTAGCAGCACCGTGAGTAGTTCTCGAACTTTGTCCAGATTTTTCTATGACTTCCAAAGGATTTGTAGCATAAAACAAAGGCACGGGAGCCAAGCGCATAATCGAACCATTGCCAGCAGTCCAAGCATCCGTAGAACCGCAATAAGGTTTGTTTGTATCTTCAAACTGCCAAAGTGCTTGTTGCACCGTATTGCCAATATCAAAACATTCACCCGTACTGCTCAAATGTCCGTCTCGCCACCACCGCAAATAAGTTTCTAACTGATGGACAGGATCGAAACCTTGTTTCTCAATCAAACTTTCAGCCAAACAAAGCGCCATCGAAGTATCATCAGTCCACTCGCCCGGTTGCAATCGAAACGGGCCGCCGCCAACTATATCGTTAATAGGCACAAACGTTCCTGGGCGACAGAACTCTAAAGTTGTTCCCAAAGCATCACCAACTGCTAAACCTAGGAGACTGCCGCGATAACGTTCTATTTGTTGCATATAGTAATGGGGAATGGGGAATGGGGAATGGGGAATGGGGAATTGGTAATTCAGGATTTATGCACGGATCGAAGAAACCGGGTTTTTTAGCGAATCGGCAAGTTGCAACGAAGTATTTTTGTAAAAAAAACCGGTTTCTAGACCTCCATGCGTAAGTCCTATAATTGTCTAAAGTGCGCGTGGAGTCCCCTGCTAATGACTAATGACTAATGACTAATGACCACTCAGGCTAATATTGATGTTAACCTGTCCCTACCCGAACTCAGACCTGTCCATGACACCCGATGCCACCGCCGGAGTTACTTCCGCCCCTGCCACTCAATCAACACCCGAAGTCAGCTTGGAGCTGCAAGTCCGACTCAAAACCGAAGATGGACAGCTACTGTTGCTACTCCCCCCAGAAACCAATAGCGAACCCGCAACAGCCTCCGCCTCGACTTGGACTGAACTTTGGCAGCAGCTAAAAGTCAGGCTGAACGCAGGAGAACGCTTTTGGCAGCCAAACGCAGAAGTACAATTGATGGGGAGCGATCGACTTTTAGATATCCGCCAACTGCAAGAAATCGCTGAGGCCCTCTCCGAAGTGGAACTGCAACTCAAACGAGTCCACACCAGTCGCCGCCAAACCGCCGTTGCCGCAGCTACGGCAGGTTATTGTGTAGAACAGCAGCCTCCGGTTTCTTCCCTGAATAAAGCCGCCTCTGAAAAACCGCAATCGCTGGCGGAACCTTTATATTTGCAGATGACAGTGCGATCGGGCGTAGAAATTCGTCATCCAGGCACCGTCGTACTTTTGGGAGACGTAAATCCCGGCGGCTCAGTCATCGCCGGAGGCGATATCCTAGTTTGGGGCCGTTTGCGGGGAGTAGTGCACGCCGGTGCCGGTGGCAATACCAAAAGCGTGATTATGACCTTGCAGATGGAACCGATGGTGATTAGGATTGCTAAGTATGTTGCCAGAGGCCCAGAAACCTCACCCGCTCAGTTTTTCCCGGAAGTCGCCTATGTGACGCCCCAAGGGATTCGGATCGGTAGAGCCTCTGATTTTGACAAATCGCAGTTAGTCGGGGGTAATGAGTAATCGATAATTGGTAATTGTTAATGGATAATTAGGAATTAGTAATGAGTAATTGGTAATACTATTTCTCTTTAAGCCGGCACTTGATACTTTTTCCCTTGGCTAAATGAGCCACTAAAGGACGATTTAAAAATCAAGTGCAAATTCATAGAGAATTAGTATTACAAGAAGAGTTTTGAGTGTTGAGTTAATTCACTGAATAACAGATTGCTGCAAAATTACCCAAAAATAATTGCTAATTATCAACCAATAATAAAATCAATTACCAATTACCAATTACCAATTACCAATTACTAATTCCCAATCACCAATTCCCAATAAATCTAAAATCGCTTATGGCTCGCATTATTGTTGTTACATCAGGGAAAGGCGGTGTAGGAAAAACCACCTCCACAGCCAATCTCGGCATGGCTTTAGCTAAGCGGGGGCGCAACGTTGCCGTAATTGATGCCGATTTCGGTCTCAGAAATTTAGACTTGCTGCTGGGCTTAGAAAATCGGATTGTTTACACGGCATTAGAAGTTCTCGCTGGAGAGTGCAGATTAGAGCAAGCTTTGGTGAAAGATAAGCGGCAGCCGCGCTTGGTGTTGTTGCCGGCTGCCCAAACTCGGATGAAAGACGCCATCAGCGCCGAGCAAATGAAGCAGCTTGTGGGGATGTTGGGACCAAAATACGACTATATTTTGATCGACTCTCCTGCGGGGATTGAACAAGGTTTTCAAAATGCGATCGCGCCGGCTCAAGAAGGGATAATTGTCACCACTCCCGAAATCGCTGCAGTCCGCGATGCCGATCGAGTCATCGGTCTGCTGGAAGCCAACAACGTCAAGAAAATCAACCTAATCGTCAACCGGATCAGACCCGCAATGGTGCTGGCAAATGATATGATGTCGGTGCAAGACGTGCGGGAAATCCTCGCCATTTCGCTGTTAGGCGTCGTTCCCGACGACGAGCGCGTCATCGTTTCCACCAACCGAGGCGAACCATTAGTATTGTCGGAAACGGCCTCTTTAGCTGGAACTGCCTTCGACAATATTGCCCGCCGCTTAGAAGGCGAAAAAGTTGATTTTCTAGATCTCAATCCCCGTCGGGAAAACTTCTTTACTCGCCTCCGCAAGTTCTTAAATACTAAAATTATGTGATGTGATCATTGGCGATCGATCTTTAACAGCAGCGACCGCATCACAAAAACTACCCCAAATTTTCCCCCAGTGACACCAGTTACCAAAAAGAATGAAACTGTAGACCAGCCCCAAACTAGACGGGAATCAGTGATTCCCCAATCGAAAATCGAAAATCGAAAATGGTATGACCTTTTCTATGCCTAACCCTTGACAAACCCGCCCGACCCATGATCTATACACTTCTCGAACGACTTTTCCCGCGTACCCCCGACAACAGCCGCGACGAGGTAAAACGGCGCCTCAAACTGGTTCTAGCCCACGACCGCTCAGAACTCAGCCCAGAAATGGTTGAGTCGATGCGCCGAGAAATTCTAGAGGTGGTATCTCGCTACGTGGAAATCGATACCACTGGGTCTGAGTTCTCGCTGGAGAGCGACCAGCGAGCCACAGCACTAATTGCAAATCTCCCGATCCGGCGAGTCCGGCTCGAACATCCACCGGAGAATGTGCCCAAGAATGTGCCCCCGAATCGGCCAGAGAATCGACCCGAATATGTACCGGAGTATGTAGTCGAAATTCTCCCCGACACTACAGAGTGATAAGGGTTGAGCTTTTATTGCCAGACAAAGAGTTCGATTCGAGCCGATTGGCATTTAAATTAAACTATCTCTCTAGAATTAAAATATTGTGGTGGGCACTCTTAGGTAGCCCAAAATATGTGATCTAAAAGAGAAAAAGTTTCTGATACCTAAAAACTCATGAAGTTAATTTTTATAACTCATCGCTCTTTCCAGAAAAGCTTGCGGGGACTGTTTTAATAACTAATCGCTCTTTCCAGAGGATCTTGTAACTGAAGTTCTAAGGCTCTGCCGGAGCGAATTTCTAAACCAGGTAACTCATGTTTGACTAACATTTTTTCGCGTGTTTCAGCAGTTGCCAACGGCCAGAGTACCCAGCGGCTGCCTGGGGAAAGAGTGCTTAAAGTTGCAGAGTTTTGAGTCAGCCAAATTATCGGCAGTTTCGGCCGATTCTCAACCGCATCTTCGCCAGCATTAACCGCCGCTAAAGTTTCCAAAACTACTCGGTTGCCCGAAACGATTCCAGTCCCGGCAGTCCAAAGTTTGACGTTTAAGAGGCGCTTGCTAGCATAGAAGTAAAGAGACGCAGCAACTGTCACGGCCCGTTCAAATTCTTCTAGCTGCCACGCCGCAGCGCTGTCGAGAGCAATAATAATTTCTTGACCGCCCGCTGCAACTTCCAACTCTCTTACCCGCAGTTCTCCGTAGCGGGCGCTGGTGCGCCAGTGAATCAGGCGGGTGGGGTCTCCGTGGCGGTAAGGTCTCAGGTTGCGGGTGAGGCCTTCGGTAGCAGTTTGCGATCGACTGCGATTGTAAAATTGCGGGCTGTCTTCTTGACCGATGCGATCGATCAAAGGACAAGTGCTCAACGGCAAAACTTGTGGATACACAACCGCCACCGCTTTGACTGGGCGGCTGCGCCGGCACCAAAACAACCCTAAAGGTGCCGCCGTCCTCAAGTTTACCTCTTGCCACCGATAGACCCCGCGCTGCCGGACTTCTAAATAGTATGTATCTCTGTATATACTGTTAGGCTCTATGACTTCGATCGGGCGGACGACTGGTTCTGCCAATACAAACGGCAAGATGTCTACGACTTGCAATAGAGTCTTAGGTTGGCGGGCGCTATTTTCGATTTCTAGTTCGACGGTGATTCGATCGCCCGCACTCACCGGTTCGATCGGGCGGCGACGCACTTCCAAGGAATGGAGCGATTTTCCAGGCAAAACCGCCGCTACTCCCAACAGCGCCAAACCCCCACCGCTGAGCACGTACAGCCACCCAGACATTGTATTAGTCGCGGACCCAAAAAAGAAAACTGTCATCCCCAACAGCAGCCAACCCGCGTAGGCAGGGGTAACAGCGCGATTCTCCAGCCAGTCGGCGATTTTGTGACCGATGTTCATAGGAGTTTAAATTGTTAATTACTCGATCGCCCCATCAAGCCTAATTGTAAAATATTCTCAGCATTTAACACCGAATTAGCTGCGAGCGATAAGATTAGAAATCGGGCATTTTTTCGCAATAAATCTACATTGACTGGAGACAAAAAAATGAACCCATTAAACAATCCTACACCCCTTCGACCAGAGGCTCAAGCCCGCCGAACACCGCCGCCGCCGCCGCCCTTGGCTGCAACTCCCGCGCCGCCTCCTGCACCTGCGCCGAGTCCGCCCCCCGCAGCCCAGCAGCGGCCTGTTGAGACACCCGTCAGCACGATCGAACAAATGGTCAGAGATGCCCATAGTGCCTCGGCTTCCGACATTCACATTCGAGTAGGCCAAGTACCTCGATTTCGGATTCGTGGCGTGATGCAAGTAGCAACCACCCACCCCAAAGTAACGCCAGAAATTTTTGAACAGTACCTAGCCGAAATTCTCACCCCCGAACAGCGAAAACAGTTTGCAACTACCAAGGAATTAGATTCAGCAATTTTTTACCCTGGCTTCGTGCGGTGTCGGCTAAACTGTTTTGAGTCTCTCAGCGGCGGTGCCATAGTATTGCGATTGATCAGTTTGGAAATACCTACTATCGATTCCTTGAGGTTGCCAGAAGTTTTCAAAAGTATTATTTTGCGGTCGCAGGGATTAATATTAGTTACGGGGCCTACCGGTTCGGGGAAATCGACAACCGTAGCTGCGATGATCGACCACCTCAATCAGATGGAGCAAAAGCACGTAGTTACCATTGAAGACCCGATCGAATTCATTCACCCTTCTAAAAAATGCTTGGTTAGCCAGCGGGAAGTCGGCTTGCATACCCACGAGTTTCAACAGGCTTTGCGGGCTGTTTTGCGGGAAGACCCGGATGTGATTCTGATCGGGGAAATGCGCGATCGCGTTACCATCAATACAGCATTGCAAGCAGCTCAAACAGGTCACTTAGTATTGGGAACTCTCCACACTCGCAGTGCCATTAACGCTATTAACCGATTGTTGAACCTCTACCCCCCCGAAGAACAACAGGCGATGCGGATTCAAATTTGCGATTCTTTAGTAGCGGTAATTGCTCAACTTTTGCTGCCAACTGTTGACAACCGTCGAGTAGCAGTTCACGATATTTTGGTGAATACACCTGCCATGCACGATTACTTGATGAAAGGTGCTGATGATGAAGCTTTCCGATTAATGGAACATGATACTTACGAAGGAATGCAGATCATCAACCAGGGTCTTTACAAACTGGTGCTTGAAGGCAGAGTGACGATCGAAGAAGCAGCAAAAACTTCTCCCGAAGCTAGCGATTTAGATCGCCGCTTGCGGACAGGAGGCTACGATGTTGGGGATGCTCGTGGCTTTGAAGGCAGCAAAAAAGAACGCATCGTTCGCGCCTAGTAGCAGCACACATACAGGGGTAGCCACAGCACTACCCCACCCATTAAGTAGCAATCTTTTCAGCAGACGCCAAGATTGGGCGATTTTGTGCGTATTATTACTTAAAAATTTTAGTTTATTTAGTAGCAACAAATACATTTTATTTAAGTAATAAAATGCTATTATCAATATCAAGTATAGTGTTAAGTTTTTTAAACACCGACCCTACTTTACATTAACTTTAAAATTGCGTAAAAACTCGCAGGTGATTACAAAGAAATGGTAAAGATCTGTTCTGAGTATTGCCAACAGTCAGCAACTTAAGTTTATAGTTGTAGAGACAAATTTTGCACAGAGAAGGTTCCGACTTTGCCGATCGCTAAAGTAAGTAGGTAAAAAAAGCGCTTAATAAAACTACAAGTATGCTTAATACAAGCAATTAGTAGCAGAACCAAGCGCGTATCTTTCGGATAAAGTAGCTTTCAGTCTAAAAAATCCTAAATCCAAGCAGGCTTTTAAAAATTCTGTCCCTCAAAAATCTGTTTAACAATTTAGAATCAGCAACCGTATCCCTAGAAATTAAAGGAGGCTAAAAAGTGAAGAGTGCATTTAACCCATCAGAAGTGTTTGAAGGTGCCAGCAAAGCAGAAATCATCGATCGCATCCAGCAGCTAGTTCCGCCGGGTTCCCCGGAACCGCAACATCCTGAAATCCTCGGAGCCTTACAAACTCTCACCGCACAGCTAATCAGGGCATATCAAGCCGACGGACAATTAGAAAGCGAACCTTTTAGTGACGTGCGCGGTCGCACTATTCACCTATACGCATCCGCAATCAGCAACCAAATAAAAGGAAAAACCATCCTCATCACCGGTGGAGAAGGATGTGTCGGTCGTTTCTTAATCGCAAAACTCCTCGAATTAGGCGCAACTAAAATCATTTCCGCAGACAACGCCCGATGTCAAAACCCCGAAGAAAATCTCCCGCTTTTTACCAGAGAAGGTGCTGTAACTTTCTATGCCGTTGACATTCGCAACCTCGACGCGCTCAAACACATATTTGAGGTAGAAAAACCAGCAATTGTTTTTCACCTAGCGGCCCAGCGCCAACCCGGGCTAGCTGAAATCAAAATCCGAGAAACAGTTACAACCAGCCTGTTAGGATGTAAACACGTCATCCAACTCTGCGAAGAATACGGCGTAGAACACTGCATCTTCTCTTCTACAGGCAAAACATCTCGATATTTTACAACCGAAGTTTACGCCGCCTCGAAGAAGTTTGCCGAATGGCAATTTGCCAAAGCCGCTCAAGAAGGAAATGTCACTTACGGGATGGTTCGCTTTACTCATATGTTGGAAAATAGCTTGTTCTGCGAGCAAATGTCCAAAAAAGTAGAGCAAGGTAAAACTGTCAACGTTCACGCTCCCCACCGCTACGTAACTGCTCAAAATCTTTTTGAAGCCGTACATTTATTGCTGAATTCTCTGATTGTGTCCGTTCCCGGAAAACTGAAATTTGTTGCCGTGAGTAATCTCGGGTGGCCGACAGAAACCTTGGAAGTAGCTCTTTATAAAATTCTTGAATCTGGCAAAAATCTGCCGATTTATTTTCAAGGACTCTTGCCGGGATACGAAGAACCCTTTTTCCTTGGACAATTTGACTGGAAAAAACCTACAGACATTCACCTCCTAATTAATGTTTTGGAAGATCCTTTTAGAAAGGTTAACGATGCTGGCGACATGGTGATTGTAGAATTAGCTCCTTTTTCTTTGCGCGTGTTAGATAAACAAGTGTCGAAATTGGAAAACTTAATCATCGATCCTGCTTTCCCCGAAGTGCAAATCAAGCACGCTCTTGTCGCAGCGGAAAAAGAAGTGATTGCTTCATCTTTTGCGTGGAGTGCCCCTGAAGACTTGTTGAAGATTTTGCAGTGGGGAATCAATCCGAAGAAATTGCAAGGTTACGGAACCGAAATCGCTGACTATAGCGAGATTATCGAACTCCTCCTGCAAGGAATTTGCGGGCGGCTTAACCAAGAAGTCTTGCACAGTGCTGGAGTTACGGCAGATGAGTTTGATGACTTAGTTGAAAGTCTTTCTACGCTGGATTTGATTCAAGCAGAAGTGGGATATTTGCGATCGGTGTCGAGATATCTCAGAGAATTTGCACCCCCCGCACAGTTCACCACCAAAAAATCTGAACCTGTTGCTATCCCCGATGCAGCGTAGCTTAAACCTAGTTTTGAGTTGGGAGATTGCTTCCTGAGTGCCCACCCACAAGGGATGAATGAGTTATATCAATTCCGGTTGCAAGAGCGAAATGATTGTTGACTGTTTACTCCGTGTCAAAAAACTGAATGGTTGAGTGTTAACTGTTGACTCGATTTTATTATTCCGATGCAACCGGATTGGATGTTAAACATCGACTAAGTGTTTAGTTGATTAAAAATATAACACCCAGAAACCTGGTTTCTAAAAGAAACCAGGTTTCTCCAGTCTGGCATTATTTGAGGTTTAATTAAATTGAGTGACTTAACATTGTCATAATAGACATAATATAATAGTCGTTACGCTCGCACAACCGTAATGAAATTAATTGGTAGTAATGAAGCTAGTCCTAGTAATTTTAGTAGGACGTAAGCCGTCACAACAAATGTGAAAATGATGATTTTGTGCCTGCATGATATAATGATACTTTAAAGAGCGTGGCTTCGTGAGTTAACAAAGGTACAATAACATTAAATAAACTCAGTGAACGCAACAAATTAAATTAAATTAAGGTACGAGAATTGTGGAAATTAATCAGCTACTGTTCCTATTGATAGATGTTGTGCTATTGGCGATCGCCCTGATCCTTCTAATTCCCGTTGCAGTTCTATTTCTAGAATGCAGTGCAGCTTTCTTGTCCGGCCAGGGCGAGACAGTGGAAAGTAAAGCACCCCGCCCCAAAGTAGCAGTTTTAATTCCCGCTTACAACGAAGCAGCAGGAATTGCCGCCACCATCTCCACCATATTGCCACAGCTAACACCTCAAGACCGCCTGTTAGTGATTGCTGACAACTGCACGGACGCTACTGCAGAAATCGCCCGTAACTCCGGTGCAAGTGCGATCGAGCGCCAAGACACACAACGCAAGGGCAAAGGATACGCACTGGATTTCGGCTTGCAGTCGATCGAATCCGATCCCCCCGAAGTAGTCATCATGGTTGACGCAGACTGCATCTGTCAGCCCGACTCTATAGAAAAATTAGCTCGGGTTGCAGTTGCTGAACAAAGACCTGTGCAAGCAACTTATCTCATGGAACAGCCACCAAATCCTACTCCTAAAGATTCCATTTCTGCTTTAGCATTTCTTGTAAAAAACTTAGTTCGTCCCAGCGGATTAAAAAAGTTAGGATTCCCATCATTACTAACGGGTACTGGCATGGCTTTTCCCTGGTCGATAATTCGCTCGGTTTCCCTAGCTAGCGGCAATATTGTTGAAGATATGCAGATGAGTTTGGATTTGGCGATCGCCGGACATCCAACAGTATTCTGCCCCGAAGCCAACGTCACCGGGTGTTTGCCACAACAGCAGCAAGCAGCTAAAAGTCAAAGAACCAGGTGGGAACACGGTCACATACAGACATTGTTAACTCAAACTCCCCGGCTGACAGCAGCTTCAGTCCAGCAAAAACGTTTTGACTTATTGGCGATCGCCCTAGACTTATCCGTCCCTCCCCTGTCGCTGTTAGTCGCTATCTGGCTAGCTGCTTTTGCCGCCTCCTTACTAGCAGCAATTTTGGGAACATCCTCACTTCCCGCCGTTTTGTTAGCAGTACAAGGATTGCTGATTTTAGTTTCAATTGTCAGCGCTTGGGCAAAATTCGGGCGTGCCAATATTTCTGGCTCAACTCTTTTATCTGTACCTTTTTACATCCTTTGGAAAATCCCTTTGTATCTAGGTTTTCTCCTGAAACGCCAAACCAAATGGGTGCGAACAGAACGCGATGTTTAATATTTAGATTGAGAAGTTTTAACCGCAGATATCAGCCGAGAAATACAGATGAATGCCGACAGAATTGTATCTACGTTCATCGGGGTCCATCTGCGGTTAAAAAAATCTTATAAAAAAATCTTCACTGCTTCACGGGAATTTCAATCACAAACTCAGCCCCCTCACCGGGCGCGGAAAAGCACATTAACTTCCCGCCGTGTTTCTCTACTACAATCTGATAACTGATACTCAACCCTAAACCGGTACCTTGCCCCACAGATTTTGTAGTAAAGAAAGGATCAAATATTCGAGATCGTACTTCCTCCGTCATCCCCCGACCATTATCAGCAATATAAATTCTTACCAAGTTTTTGTCGCATACCTCAGTCCGAATCTTAATCTTTCGCTCAAAGATTGGAGATAAAGGATTTTCTAGTTTTGCCGTTGTCTCCGGTCGCCCAACTGCTAACTCCACTGCATCAATTGCATTGCTCAAAATATTCATAAACACCTGATTTAACCCAGAAGCATAACAATTTACCTTCGGCAGTTTACCGTACTCTTTAACTACCTCAACGCCATGTCCGAGTGCATCCTTTTTCAACCTATGCTGCAAAATTAGCAGAGTCGAATCAATCCCGGAGTGAATATCTACTGGTTTCATCTCGGCTTCATCCAGGCGTGAGAAATTCCGGAGCGACAGCACAATATTGCGAACGCGATCGACCCCAACCTGCATTGATTTTAGAATTTTGGGCAAATCTTCTTGAATAAAAGTGAGGTCAATATCTTCTGTTTTAGCAACAATCTCAGGATTAGCATTCGGGTAAGACTCCTGGTAAAGCTTAATCAATCCCAGCAAATCCGAGCTATAATCATTAGCATGGAGAACATTCCCATAAATGAAATTAATCGGATTATTGATTTCGTGAGCAACCCCCGCTACCAACTGCCCCAAAGAAGACATTTTTTCCGTTTGAATTAGTTGAGTCTGCGTCGAGCGTAATTCGGACAAAGTAACTTCTAATTGTGTCGCTTTTTCTCTCAATTGCCCCTCAGACAGTCGCAAAGCATCCTCTGCTGACTTGCGATCCGTAATGTCCTGTATAGTTCCAAATAACTTAATCACCTTACCGCCATCAAAAATAGCTTGCGCCTTAACATAAATATATCTGACAGCTCCATCAGGGCGCAAAATTTTCATCTCATACTCGCAAGGATTTCCTAACCGACTAATCTGCTCTACTGCCTCTAGCCACAACTGTAGGTCATCTGGATGAATTTGCTTCTTGTGTTCTAAAATCGTGGGTTCTGGTAGTTTAGGGTCAAGGCCAAAAATTCGGAATACTTCCTCAGACCAAGTTAATTTATCCCCCTCCAAATCAAATTCCCAGTTGCCGAGGTGTGCCAGTTTTTGAGCTTCTTGCAGCTTAGCTTCTTTAGTCTTTAATTCTTGCGTGCGCTCTTCTACTCTCAACTCCAGCGTCCGCGAATAATCCTCCAACTGTTCCTTAGCCTCCGACAAATTAGCAACAAGTACCGCATTTTCTAAAGAGATAGCAGCTTGGGAAGAAAGAATTTTCAAAACCTCCAACCTAGTTGGAGAAAACGCTTCAGTAGCTAAATTATTTTCCAGATAAAAGACACCGACGAGTTTGCTTTGATTCAGAATAGGAGTACAAAGCGCAGACTTCACTTGCTGCCTTTTAATATAGGGGTCGTCTGTAAATATACCTTCTCTAGCTGCCTGGCTTAAAACTACATCTAAGTGCGTTTTCTCGACATAATTAATCACCGTTATTGGCAAAACCTCTGCAGGAGATACTCTAGGGCATTGCTCAATTGCAACATCCGAAGACTCCACCGATGCCGCTGCTTTAATCCGCAATTTCCCTTCCTCGGGCATCAGGAGAAAACCTTTTTGGGCTCCAGCATTCTCGATCGCCATTTTCATTAACTTTTCTAACAACTTGTCCAATACAATTTCGCTAGCTAGCGCTTGAGATGCTTTAACAACAGTTGTCCAATCCAATAAACTGCTGTGACTGCTGCTCGTGCTATAATTAGTGCTAGTAATAGTTCGATCTGCGCTTGCTTTTCCCATCGATGTAGGGGGTAAAGAGATCGGATACTGTGACTCCAAATGTTTTACCTTGGCGGTTGCTCCCCAGTGAATATAGCCGTAGTAAGCATCTATCAGATAAGTCTGAGCCACTTTATTTCGACCGTTAGCTAGATAAAATTCTGCAGCTAGTTCATTGGCTAGAGCTTCTTCGTGGATGTATTCATTTTTCGATGCTCCTTTCACTGCTCGATCGTAATACAGAGCAGCTTGTTCATATTGTCCCAATACTCGCGCTTTTTCTGCTTCTACTAAATCATATTTATGCTGATAATTTCCCGGAGAGCTCACAGCCCAATGCTTCATTTTTTTTTGAAGCGAAGTCACTTGTTTTAAATGTTTTTTCTGTTCATTTTTGGCAAGGGTGGGATACAACGCTAACAGCGCTAGGGAATAGTAAAAATTGTGGATGGGAATATACATCATGCTCATTACAGCCTCACAGTAAATTGATGCTGTTCTGGCATTTTCTACGGCTTCTACATAATTTTTAAAGAGATAACTTAGCCATGATTTAGATAGATATACTACAAATAGTACTAGATTATTTTTACTCTCCCTTAAGGTTGGCAGAATCATATCTTCATTAAATATTTCGCCAATTAACAGGCAAGGATTAGCTGTTTTACCTTGCAAATTCAAGACAACTTGCGCCCCTACTCTGCTATGGTTCATCATAAATTCATTCTGATAATTCACCAACATTTGAATATATTGACTCTGCTTAGTCTCCACAGAGTCCAAAGGTTCGCCACTCAAAAATATATAATTGCTGTAAAAACTCGCACAGTAACAAGCATTGTTTATATCTCCGGTTTCTAGTCCGCTCTCAATACCCTCAATTAAACCTGTAAAACTGGCTCTGCCACTCTCAGACCAGTGACGGATCATAGCATTAAAAGGTAGTGAAATTTGAGAGTGGCGCCAGTTGGTGTGCAATCTTTCTAAAAGTGCCTGAGCCATTTGACCGTATCGGTATCCAGAATCCATATCACCTAATACTCCACAGTGGATCACACCATAGTTTGCATACCCAAAACTAGACAGTGGCGCATTCCCGTATTTAAGAGAAAGAGTAACCATTTTAAATATGATCAGCGGGAATATTTCGGGTGCTGCTACAAAAGCGGCCGGACTCATATTAGTTAAAATCCGTAGAGCCACAATTTTATTAGGGTCAGTCATTGGTGGCAGATCCAATAAATCCTCAATCTGATGATTTCTTAAAGCTAATTTTGTCCGTATCAACTCTAGGAAAATATTTAATTTAGTTGGTTTTTTCGGTATATAGACTCCCAGCATTTTTAAAGCTTCTATAGCTACATCTATCGAAGTTTGGGATTGATTTTGATTGAAGTAGAAAAAAACCTTTAGCTCGTAAACTTTAATTTTATCAAGCAAATTTTGGGCGCGTGCTATAATAACCTCTGAGAGCTGAAATGCACCCTCAAACTCGGTATTTATATAGGAGGATTCCAGCGCTTCGGCATGGAGTTCCATGATTAAGTCATAGTGACTCTGCCAAGCTCGATCGGGTAGAAGTTCTCGACCCACATTAAAATATTTGAACGCTGCTTCATAGGCGGCAGAACTCTTAGCTTTTTTGCCAGCTATAAGATTAAAGTTAGCTAGTTCATCTCGCTTTTCTTGATTTGTGATGAATTCCACCCCGATATTCAGTTGGTTGACAATATCAAAGATATTTTCTGCTATCTCCGATGCTGGAGTTGAATTTAGTAGCAGGGTGCCGACTTTTAAGTGGGTTTGTTTTTTATCGCAGTCAGGGATTAGAGAATAGGCGGCTTGTTGTACGCGATCGTGCAAAAACTTATAATCAATTGAGCGGTGCATAATTGCCGGATGATTTTGATTGTTTTGTGGGATGGGAGTCCCGCCTTTCCGGTGTGTTTTTACAATTTCCTCATCAAGCATCGGAATTTTATAAGCATCGCTGATGGGAAGAATTAAACCAGCTTGCAGCGCATCCCATAAATCCGCCGCAGTTTCGGAACCTGATTTGCCCCTAACAATTGCCAAAGTTTCTAAATTAAAATGGTTGCCTATACAAGCAGCTAATTTTAATACTTGCTGCGTCTCCTCCGGGAGTTGTTGCAGATTCCTAGCAACTAATTCAACGACACTGTAATCTGCAATGCCAGCGGCTTCAATTTCCGTGATGTCCCACTGCCATGCACCAACACTGAAATCAAAAGCTAACAGTTGTTCTGAGTGAATAGTTGAGAGCAGTTGAGTTATAAAAAAGGGATTTCCGCCAGTTTTATTAAAAATTAACTCTGTCAAACACTTTAAATTTTTGGTCTGATTGCCCAAAGTATCCCCTACTAGCTCACTGACGCTGTTCAAATCCAAACATGGGAGGATAATGTGATGCACAGCAACTCCATTCTCTTGAATTTTTTCTACAGTTTGAACTAAAGGATGAGTGGAATTTACTTCGTTATCTCGATAGGCTCCTATTAGTAAAAAATATCTGCTATCTTGATAAGCTACTAATTCCTGAATCAATTTTAAAGAAGCTAAGTCAGCCCACTGTAAATCATCCAAAAATAGAACTAATGGGTGTTCTGCTTGGGCAAACACATTCATGAATTCTTTCAACAATCGATTAAAGCGATTTTGAGATTCTGTCGCTCCCAATTGTGGAACAGCAGGCTGCGAACCAATGATTAGTTCGACAGAAGGGACAACGTCAATAATAATTGCACCGTTATTACCCAGCTTTGACAAAAGCTTTTCTTTCCAAATTACCAAGTCTTCTGAGCTTTGTGTGAATAACTGCTGCATCAATAACTCAAACGCTTGAGTTATTGCAGCATAAGGAATATCCCGCTTAAACTGGTCAAATTTACCAGCAATAAAATAACCCCGCTGCCGTACAATTGGTTTTTTGATTTCACTGACAACTGAGGTTTTACCAATGCCTGAGTAACCGCTTACCAATACCATCTCAGTTTTTCCCCCACTGACTCGCTCGAAAGATGCCATCAAATTAGCTACTTCTTGTGTGCGACCGTAAAGTTTTTGGGAAATCAAAAATTGACCGGATTTGTCAAGTTGGCCCGGAATGAAATTTTCTATTTTGCCCGTAGTTTGTAGCTGAGTTAGACATTTTTCCAGGTCTGCTTTTACTCCCAAGGCACTTTGATATCGGTCTTCGGCATTCTTAGCTAATAGTTTCATGACAATAGATGAAACCATCGAGGAGACTTCACTGGTTAGCTGATGGGGAGGAACAGGTGTCACCGCAATGTGGCTGTGAATTAATTCTAAGGGGTCGGTTGAATTAAAGGGTAACTCTCCTGTAAGCATTTCATAAAACGTGATGCCTAGAGAGTAAAAGTCAGTTCGGTAGTCGAGGTCGCGGTTCATTCGACCAGTTTGCTCTGGGGATATATAGGCTAGAGTGCCTTCTAGCGCTGTGGTATTGCTATTTTGGTGAATCTCTCTAGATAGGCGTGTTGCCATGCTAAAATCAGTGATTTTTACTTGTTTCAAATCTGGTGTGATGATAATATTTGAGGGTTTTATATCTTTATGAATGATCTGGTTTTGATGCACTTCTCCGAGAGTCTGAGCTAGTTGAATAGCCAGTGGCAAAAACTTCTGAATTTTAATATTTTTACCAGCTTGATGGTGCTTGAGAGATTGACCGCCACAATCTTCTAAGATCAGAGCGAAACTGTTGTTATATTTTTCTAAGCTATGGGGTTGGACAATCCCTTCGAGTCGGAGATTCGAGCTAATTTTATATTCATGTCTCAAACGAGTAATTTCTTCTATTGTGGGATACTCCGTATTGAGTGTTTTAATAATGACTGACGCTCGATCGCATTCTCGGACTCCGCGATAAATGATCGAGTTCACACCAAGTTGAACAACTTCTGTGATTCTGTAACCAGGAATTGCTTTCATGGGTCTTATTCTATCTATGACTAAATTTTGGGTAAACATTTTGCTTGATATCGATCGACTGTCGAGTTTAGGGTACTTAAGTATTTTTATAGATCGGGGTATATTAGAATACTTAGATAATGTTAAAACACCAGTAATTACTCATGGATTTTTTAAATAGGGAGATGCCTAAACTTTTTTGAAATGGCATGGAGGAGCGGACGGCAGAACATCTGGTTTGAACTTAGACTTAATCCTGTACGGTCTCACACCTCACTCAGTTGATTACAATATTGTAACAAAATTCTATGATGCCGATCGCACACAGGACAGGCAAATCCTTATAAATTAAAGGTTTAGCTAAATCTTTGAGCCTTGTCACCCATAAAAAATGGGGCGCCCAGGGCTGGAAAACGCTGGTTTAGCCGATCGAGAGTACAATCTAATATGACGTGCATCATAAACAAGCATGATTCAGATCATAGATTTAGGATGATCAACTTGCTACCATGTGTTCATCATCAGGTGCATCGCCATGGAAGAAGTCCTAGCATTGATTGAAAAGAAGAAGCAAGAATTTGCTAAATCTGGGCTATTTGAGTTTATGCGGGACACAAGTATAGACCCAAGACAGCGCCTAGCTTTCGCTCCCTGTGTTTCTCCTTTCGTGATGAGTTTTGGTGAATTTAACAAGTATGTCTTCCGAGAAGAACCAACCAACGATCCACTTCAGGTAATAGTCAACAATCACACTTATGAAGACGATCATCACTGGTTGTGGTTTTTGCAAGATTTGGAAACACTGGGTATTAACAGATCAGTGAAGTTCAGCGATGCTTTGAATTTTCTGTGGAATGAAGAAACAAAAGCTTCGCGTTGGGTATCACATCAAATTTTTCGCTCTGCTTTTGGGGCTAGTCCTACTACTAAGTTAGCTATTCTGGAAGTGATAGAAGCAACGGGTAATGTGTTCTTCTCAACGGCGGCACCTATTGCTCAAGAATTACGAACAATTACCCAAAAGGAGTTTCTTTATTTTGGGTGTTTTCATCTAGCAGTGGAAACAGGTCATACTACAGGAACGCCGGAAGTGGATCACTTGATAAAAAACATACAACTGTCAGAGGAAACCCGTCAAGAGGCTGTTAAGATAGTTGATAACTTGTTTGAAGTTTTTACCGAACTGACGGATGAGCTTCTGGTTTATGCAAAAACCCATAGCTTTGAGCAACCTTTTGCCCAACCCCGGGATATTTTGCAACCTTTAAACGCTGCGTAGATTGCGAAATGTAAACTTTTCCAGTTTTAGAACTCGAACGTTTTAGGATTAGATAACTTCATTACTTAGAAGGAGAGGCATTATGTCAGAAGTGAACAGCAATTCAACTCCAATCAATGAGCTAGAACCGCATCTTATTCATACTTGGACGGAGAATTTGGATATTGCTCATACTTGGACTGAGAATTTGGATATTGCTCATACTTGGACTGAGAATTTAGATATTGCTCATACTTGGACGGAGAATTTGGATATTGCTCATACTTGGACGGAGAATTTAGATATTGCTCATACTTGGACGGAGAATTTAGATATTTCCCACACTTCTCACATACCGGAAGAGGAAAAACTCGCAGTCGGATAAAACCTGTTGCAAACAGATTTCAGCCTCGCTGATTCCGACGAGGCTGACCAGTTATACATTTGTCTCTTCAATGCCCAAAAGTAGTATCTACTATCTCTATTTGATATGAGCCATTACGACGTTGTTATTGTCGGCGGCGGTCCCGCTGGGAGCACTGCTGGCACTCTGATCAAGAAATACAATCCCAATCTGAGCGTGCTAATCGTAGAGAAAGAAAAATTCCCTCGCGATCACGTTGGGGAAAGTCAATTGCCTCAAATTAGTGATGTGCTTCAGGAAATGGGATGCTGGGACAAAGTAGAAGCAGCCGACTTCCCGATTAAGATTGGTGGAATCTATCGCTGGGGAACAGATCCACAGCCTTGGGATTTTAATTTCATTCAGCCGGAGTTGTTTAAAGATGAACAGCGACCTGCTAAATTTGAGGGTCAGAGACGGCAAACTGCTTTTCAGGTCGATCGAGCAAAATATGACGAAATTTTGCTGCGCCACGCGGCAGAAATGGGATGCTTAGTCAGAGAAGAAACTGCGGTTGTTAAGGTAGATGTAGTGGGCGATCGGATTACGGCTTTGCACGTGCGATCGCAAGAACAAATAACCGCCCGCTACTACATCGACGCATCCGGTCACATTGGCGTGCTGCGGCGAGCTTTGGGCGTTAAGACACACAGCCCGACGCGACTGCAAAATATAGCTATCTGGGACTATTGGACAAACGCTGAATGGTCAGATAAAATTGGCGTTGGCGGCACCCGGATACAGGTAATGAGTTTGAGTCACGGGTGGCTTTGGTTCATTCCCTTGGGCCCAACTCGCACCAGTATCGGCTTCGTTTGCCCTGCAGAACATTATAAGTCACTGAAAAAGCGACCAGAGGATATCTATACCGAAGCCCTCAATAGCGAACCTCGCATCAACAAGTTAATCGCTAATGCTACCAGTACCGGAAAGATTGAAACTACAAAAGATTGGTCATTTTTGGCTGATAAAACAGTAGGAGAAAACTGGTTTTTGGTAGGTGAAACTGCTGGTTTCGCTGACCCGATTTTATCGGCGGGCATGACTTTAGCTCATACCGGTGCCCGTGAATTGGCTTACACGATTTTGGAATTAGAGCAAGAGCAGCAGAAATACGACGGCAACTGGCTTAAATCTCAATACGACCACAATCAACGGAGCCGAGTTGAACAGCATATTCGCTTCGCTGATTATTGGTACGCTGCTAACGGTCAATTCACTGATTTACAAGAACATTCAAGGGAAATTGCGCGGGATGCTGGTTTGAATTTAAGCCCGGAAAAAGCTTTTCGGTGGTTAGCTCAAGGTGGATTTACGAATGATATTTTGGGTCAAGCGGTGATTGCTGGATTTGATTTGGGTTGTATGAAACAGGTGATGCAGCGCTTTTCAAAGGAGGAGGTTCCTTGGCTACTTTCGGCGTACAATGTGTTTCAGTTAGACTTAGTGGAGGCTGATATTGAATTTGTAGCGGTTTATAATGCTGGTGAAATTAACAGGATCAAGTGTTATGTTAAGAACGGTCAGCGCTTGCCCATTACAGGTTTTTATGGTTTGCTGATTGAAATTTTGAGCCACACTCAGTACATTGAACAAATTTATCGGCAGTTGATACTGGTGCTTGGAGAGCGTTTTTCTGTGCAACACGCTCGAGTAGCTCTTCATCAAGCCCTTGGGTGTTTGGAGGTGATGGTGAGTTCTGGTATTGTCAAGGCGATATTAAACCCGGAGTTGTCTAAGTTGAATATTTCCATACCTATGGAAGGTGAGTTAATCCACACTCACAGCGATGTGAATTAAGGCGCTACCAGAAAGCTTCACACCAAACCATCTCAAATCTTAAAAAACAAAAAGTCTGAAGCTGGAAAATTCCAACTTCAGACTTTTACTAACTCCCCGGGTAGGATTTGAACCTACGACCAATCGGTTACACTTATCCCAACGTTTCCGAAGGGCGCGGACTATTTCATCATCCCTACAAATCATGCTTTTGATCTGTCGTCGGATGTCGGGCGCTGTGAGATTTATTGGTTAGGCTCCTCATCTCTAGTCTCTGCACCTTTCCAGCTACTTGCGATCGCAACCGCTGCCTTTCGCCAGACTTGGCTCAAGATTGCCGCCACCCGAAGTGCTACGGTTTCCTTGAATTCACCCGATTTTTCAGTACCCGTTACCGGATAGAGCTGCTATGTCATTAGGGCTTTTGGTTGATGCCAAAGGCTTGCATTCATTACAGCCGACCGCTCTGCCACTGAGCTACCGAGGATTGGGTTTTTTTGTTACCCACAATTACTAACAATAGCTGAACTTACTCGATTTGGCAAGGCCTTTGACAAACTTTTTTTTTGTCATACAGCAAGAGGGTTTCAGCAGCTAATGCAGCCCCATTCTCAATTTGGCGAGGCGCTGCTGGGATTCTGGATCGAGGGAACTGGCGAGAAAGCGACTGGAATTTTGTTTGCGGGATTTGTGCCTGCGCTCGCTGCGGCGGGCGGTGGATTCTACGTCAGCCGCTAGTTGTTCGGCGGACATCCATTCGGCACCGTAGCCGACTACGGTCAATTGCTGCGCTCGGTCTGAGGTGGCGACAATCATGCGACCTTTACCTTTGACCCGCAACTCGTAGCGCAAACTAGCACAAGATTTTTCAATATAAGTATCTGCTGTCTGACCGAAGTCAGTGTAGTGCACCGATAAATTTTTAGTAATAATTTCTTTAACGCCGGGAGTATCTCGATAGTGGGCGTCAAACACCAGTCGAGCCTCAAAATCTTGAACGGCGCTGTAATTAACTAAAACCTCAATCAACTCGCGGCGAGCTGTTTCGAGTTCGTCGCGATCGCGCTTCTCTCGGAGTCGAGGCCAAAGTCCAATTATGTTATAGCCGTCTACAAGTAAAACTGCTTGTGATACATAGGGTGACATGGTTCAAGGCTGAAGAGATCCAGCACGTATAGGACATTATTTGCATTGTTCATCAAAGCTTTTGTTCAATAATATTACCTATTGATGTGTAATTGCTAGGTTACATCGCAATAATTAAACCCCCCAGAGCCAGCTTTACCTGAGTTTTGGGGGGTTAGATTAACCTATAAATTTTCCAGCTTATTCGGCAGATTCCAGCGATACGGGCGATGGCTTACGCCCCGCTTCGCTACGTACAACTGTCGGCAGGGATATTTTCTCAACAGCAGGAGTACAACCGAGCCACTGCACCGACAACTCCGCAAACTGCTGCGGCGGGCCGCTCACGCAAAAACGAGTAGGTAGCGCAGTACCAGGATTCCGCAGCCCCAAAAGCTCCAATTCTCTGGCAGCAGCAGCCACCACCCGTACTGCAGGATCGATCGATGTCACCCCAGCAGGCAAAAGCGAGCGAAGCACAGGAGCCAACAGAGGATAATGAGTGCAGCCGTAAATCAGCGTATCGATGCGCTGCTGAATCAAAGGAGCCAAATATTCCCGAGCCACCTCACAAGTATAAGGGTCGTGAATCCGGTTTTGCTCCACCAGCGGCACAAAAGCCGGACAGCTAACCTGCCACACCAGGCAAGAATCGTCCATCTCCAAAATCGCATTTCGATAAGCATTGCTAGCAGCCGTAGCAGGAGTTGCGATGACCCCGATCCGCTTGCCTTGCTGCACCGCAGCCTGCGCCCCCGGCAGAATTACTCCCAGCACCGGGATATCAAATTCAGCCTGCACCATCTCCATCGCCAAAGCAGAACTGGTGTTGCAGGCCATAATGACCATTTTCACATCCTGTTCCACCAACCAGGCCATAATTTCGCGGACAAACTCCACAATTTCTGACGGCGTGCGAGTGCCGTAGGGCAGCCTCGCCGTATCTCCAAAATAAAGTATCGATTCGTTAGGCAATTGTCGGTACAACTGTGTCAAAACAGTCAAACCGCCCACGCCGCTGTCAAAAATACCGATTCTTTGTTGTCCAGAGTCTGTTGTCATTTGTTAGTTGTCAGTTGTCAGTTGGCAGTTGTCACTTGTCACTGGGCACTGGGCACTGGTCAGTTGGCAGTGGTCAGTTGTCAGTTGCTACCAATAACAAATAACAAGTAACCAATTACCAATTACCAATCCCTCCGGCAATATATTATCTTTGTTGAAGATAAAGCAAAATGCCGCGAGCGATCGAAGCGGCCATTTGACTGCGGTAAGCTGGGTCAGAAAGCCTAGCAGCATCCTCAGCACCCGTGACAAAACCCACCTCCACCAAAACAGAAGGCATAGAAGTCTTTCTCAAAACATAAAATCTCGCCTGCCGCACTCGGCGGTCAGTCGCCCCCGTGCCCTGCAAAATACTGCCGTGAATCACCCGAGCCAAATCTTCGCCGTTATTGAAATAATAAGTCTCAATCCCGCTGATATCCGGCCGACTCATATTAATCGAATTAGCGTGAATGCTGACAAACAAAGTAGCATTCACCCGTTCCGCCAAAGAGACTCTCGGTTCCAGGTCGATTTCGCTGTCGTCAGTCCGAGTCATCACCGCCTGCACGCCCTGCTGTTCCAGCAGCCTCGCCACCTGAAAAGAGATATCCAAAACAATCTCCTTCTCCTGAATGCCCTGAATTCCGACTGCCCCCGGATCGCGGCCACCGTGACCAGGATCGATCGCTACTACGGCGCGGCGGTTAGAAGCTTGGGGCAAATCTTCGTTTCCGAAAGTCCTTCTCGGCAAAGGCTGCAAATTGGGAGTGCGAGTCAAAGGCTGCTGCGCGCTAGCAGTCGATCGCAACTGCAAAGACAGCAACTGCGGGTTCGGTCTCGTCACCCTGCCTACCTCTACCCCCGATCGCGGCTGCACCCAAATCACCACAGTCTCCGCATCTTCTTGGCTGGCTGTAAAAGATACAGGACTGTTGGCATCGAGCTGAGGAATTTCCCCCGTTAGGACAGCAGAGGCGATCCTGATCCAGTAAGCTCTCGACCCCTGGTCCCAGCCGCTGGTATAGGAGACTTGGCGGTCAGTTTTCACCACCAGTTGCGTGCCGTTACTGGCTAAATCAATTGACTGAACTCTCGCTAAATTTCCTTGAGCTTGTCTAGCCGGAGGATCTACAGTCACGCGGCGGGAAACCGAGGGCTGTCGTACTACACTTCCAGGCAATAGCACAACCCCGCCCAAATTGCTCACAGATGCCCGCCACTGAGTATTAGAATTCTTCATCCGCAAAGTCACGCGGGTAACGGGCGGGTCTGTTGGTAGTTGCCGGACTTCAATCTTGTCAACCCCGTGCTGACCGTTGGTTTGAGGCTGTTGGCTGCTTAGGCCCGGAGCTACACTAGCTCCTTCAATATCGAGGGTGGCGATGTCCCCAGCCCGACTTTGTTGAAAATTAATTTGGGGGCGACCGCCCACTGTGCGGACTAAAAAACCGTCCGCCGTCGCCTGAACGTTCTGAACTACAGTCGCCTCGGCCGACTGGGCTTGGGATGCTGAAGGTTCAGCCGATAATCTTTCTCCCCCGGGCTCTGAAATCGGATTTTGAGTTTCTCCCCGCACCGGCGTTGGCAAATCCACTGTCCACTCGCTCGGAGAAATCCCCCGGAATTTTACTTGCTGAGGGTCTATAGTAAACCCGTCTTTGATCTCGACCACAATTCTGGTCGTATCGTTGTCAAACTGCCCTACCCGTACCGATTCGATCGCCCCTGAGATGGGTTTGCTGACCGAGGGACGACCCAGACTCGTCCCCGGCAAGTCGATTACCAACCGCATCGGGTTGAAAATCAGTTGAGCCTTGGGTTGTACTCCCCCGTCTGTTGTAATGTAAAGCCGGTTCTCTGAAGCATCAAACCGCCAAGATTGCAGTCTAGCTGCTTCGGCGGCTCCGGCGAGCAAAAATACACTTAAGAAACTCGGTAGTAGCCAGTGGAATTTCACGACAGTTTTTTCCTCGTTTGCGTTACTGCCAAAAGCTGGAAGGGCGCTGCTTGCCCGATCGGCTTTCAGCAGTTAGCCGCCAGCAGACCGGTGGCACGGGGGCCGTCAGTTGTTGGCTAAATTGACTTTTTTATGCGTTAACAGGCTTCCAAATGCCAGAACCCTGCATTTTTTTAACTTTCCCGTATACTTGGGGGCGATCGGTTATAAGCAGACTGAAATATTGTTTGCACAAGGGAAGGTATTTATTTTTAGGAGCAAGAAACAGGGTGTTTCTTGAAGCTAGAAGGTACAAGTTAGAAGGTAGAATCTTAGCGTTCTTCCAGGGAGGGGTTTCATAGCTCTTTAATGTTGGCGAAGCTCGTTATGGCAAGGGTTATAATCCGCTTTACACTTGCATTTTCTTCTAACTTTTCCTAAACTACCTCAATAACTTAACAACTTAACTCGCGAACAATCCGGATTTTCAAGATTTAGGTAACTTTTCAAGGTTGCCAAATGTTACTCCCAGACCAACTGGCATATTCTTTTGGGAAAGCTTTTTTTGCTAACACATTGACTAAATACAACTACATATCCCCCCTGCTCTCTTTTTTTCTGAATTTTTTAATCAGGGATTTTCGGTACTGCTTGAAACTTAGTGGGGCGATCGCTATCGCGCCAGCCAATTTGACAGTATGATAGCTAGTCCATATTTTCAGCAGTAACGCGAGAGTTTTGTGTGTTACTTGGGCGGGCAATGCTTTGTCCTTTAGACTCTTTTTGAGTGCACGATCGACAGCCAGAGCATTAGTTAGTTGACCTGAGAAAAAGTTTTGACCGTAGATATAGTTATCGCAGTTGTAAAGTTTGTTGGACAGCCAGGACAATCGATCGGCTTCTGGGTAAAACCTGTGATTTGGTTTAATGAGTTGCCTTTCGACTAACTGCATAACTTGGATGTGTACTACCAGTTAGAGAAGATACACTATCTTGGTGATTGTGTCAATGTCTGAGCTTCTAAAAAAAGGCGCCATCAATAACAGTAGATACATGACATCACAGAAAGACGGAGACTTACTTTCCAGCAGGAGTCCTTCACAGCAAACAAGTGGTTTAGGTTAGTTCAAGCCTCTAGATAGCCGCTGGGGAGTCTATCTTGAACCTCAAATCGATTGACTATCAAGATAGGGAAGTTTTGTAATATAGCAACCGCCGTGACGGTAAGGACGTTCTTAATTTTTGAAACCTAAGTGGTTGATTGCGCCTTGCCTCGGACTTCTTTTTACCCGCTCCGCTCGTCGCGATCGCCTTCAACATCTGCTATACCATACCACCAGGGGGATTGAGTTCTAGCAAAGTTATTTTTGAGGGGGATCGATACCTAAAAGTTATTTTTTTATCTTAGTAATCCACGACCTCATGTCTAATCAACAGTGCTGCAATGGGCTCTCGCCCATAGGTGTAAAATTCCGGCTCATCCAGTTCAAAATTGCTTGATTTACTTGTTCCGGGCATTCATCCTGGGGACAGTGGCCAGCATTATCTAATTCCACTAGCTCTACATAATTGGGATTGCATTCGACAAATTGGTGGGGTCGGGCGAACCGAGGGGGAATCATCCGGTCTTGTTTGCCCCAAATTAACAGCATGGGGATTGTTAAATTTCGCATCACAATCTTGACACTGGGGCAAAATTTTGAACTGCCTACAGATTTAAATAAGGCGCAGAAGGCGCGGGCTGCTCCCCGATCGCCCGCAGGCCCTGCTAGAATTTCAACTAATTCGTCGGTAACAGCTTCGGGGTTGGAGTAGGCAAAGCCAACCCAGCGACGGACAAAGGAAGGCTTGCGGGCCAAATAAAACAAAGGCCTGAGTACGATCGGAGAAGCAAACAAACTTTCCACAGCTTCGATCGCCGGAAGCAGCCATCCGGGCACCGCTTCGGCTCGTACAGAGGGGTCTGGGAGGCTAATCATCACGATGCCGGCTACCATGTCCGGGTGAGCTGCAGCTACGGCCAGACAAATTAGCGATCCGATCGAGTTTCCTGCCAAGACTACCGGCTCTCTGATAAAAGTCAGCCAGAAATCATAAACTTGATCGACCCACAAAGACACAGAGTAGTTGACCGGAGCTTTTTGGGAAGCGCCAAACCCTAACAAATCCAAGGCGTAAACGGTTTGGTTTTCGGCGAGTTGGGCGAGATTTTGTCGCCAGTGCCCGATCGAAGCTCCAAACCCGTGCAGTAAAATAATCGGCGTTCCCGATGCGCGCGGGACCATTGGTTCTGCCGCAGAATCTTGAAATTCCAGCGCGCCTTGATTTCGCCCCAAAGTCGGCCGCAAATAAGTGTAGCGAGTTTGCCAACCCCGCCACATCCAGTCTCGTTGAGTTCCCACCCGTTGGTGCCACAGCAGAGAATTTGTCAATTTTGCCTCAGCTCGCAACATAAATTTACACTTGCTTATACCTATTCTACAAGGCAAATCAGGCGACTTGGGGGACTTGCCAGACCGGGCGAGATGGGCTAGGAAAAGCGGCTGTACCTCATCCTTAAGCTTTTACCCTGAATTTTTGACGGTTTTGTCATCAATCGGGCAAGAGGGCGGGCGATCGTGTGTGAAGTTAAAATAAAACTAGGCAGAAACCCAGCCAGACTGAGTAGAATAGCAAGTATTGTAAGAATTCATTTACGATCGTCCAAATATTCCCCAAGGCTTTAGCGGAGGGGACACAGGGCGCGGTAGTACGTCCGGTAAGGGTAACACCTTATAAAACAGTTCGATCGTCAATCGTGAAATATTGACAGATCAAACCTGTAACTATCAAGAAGCTTCGCTATTAAACTACTGCTTGTAAAACCATTCATGCCTGTGATTGAAAGAAGACAAAATCGCAACCTACCCCAGATCAACGAAAATATTCGATACCCCAAAATCCGGGTAATCGATACCGACGGCGCGCAACTAGGGATATTGACGCCTGCAGAAGCGCTGCGCCTGGCAGAAGAAAAAGAACTCGATCTCGTACTTGTCAGCGACAAAGCTGACCCGCCCGTATGCCGGGTAATGGACTACGGGAAGTACAAATTCGAGCAGGAAAAGAAAGCGCGAGAAGCAAAGCGGAAGCAGCACACTGCCGATGTTAAAGAAGTGAAGATGCGCTACAAAATTGAAGAACACGACTACCAAGTGCGCCTCAAACTAGCAGACCGCTTTATCAAATCTGGGGACAAAGTAAAAGCCACGATCATGTTTAGAGGTCGGGAAATCCAACACAGCAACCTAGCAGAGGACTTGCTTAAGCGCATGGCCACAGATTTGCAGGAAATCGCAGAAGTGCAGCAAGCCCCCAAAAAAGAAGGACGCAGTATGATGATGCTGCTGTCGCCCAAGAAAGTATAAATAGATAGTCATTAGTAAGCAGTCATCAGTCATAAGCTGGTGACTGATAGCTGATGACTTGCGAATTTAGTCAGGAATTAAGCTACCACACAGGGAAATCAACGCTGCATGGAAAATTTTCAAATCAGCGGTTCGGCGGGAGTAAGACAAGGAGTGCTGCGATCGCTCAACCTGCGATCGGAAGAAGTAGAGCGAACCGTACTGATGTTTCTCGTCTACACTCTAACCTCCGTCGGGCTGATCTGGCTGGAACTGAGCACAGTAGGTCTGTTTTTAGACGAGTACGGTGCCGACAAAATGCCCTTTATCTACATAGCCAGCGCCTTTATCGGTTCTGGCTTGGGATTTGTCTACTCGTGGCTGCAAAAAATCCTGCCGCTGAGGCGCACCGTCGTAGTGGTTCTGGGTATGATGTCGGTACCCCTATTTTTGTTTCGATTCGGTATCGGCTACGAAAATACTAAGATAGCTGGCATCAGCATCGCTTTTATTACTATTTTTTTGATGTGGCTGTGGGTGGAAGCTTGCTATGTCCTCAACGACCTCAACACTTCCATCACTTCCAACCAATTGTTTAATATTAGAGAAATCAAGCGCACCTATCCGCTAGTCAGCAGCGGCTATCTAGTAGCTGGAGTAGTCAGTGGATTTTCTCTGCCTGTTTTGCTGTACGTAGTTGGACTCAAAAACGTTACCCTCATATCGGGGTTGATGGTGGCGACAGGCTCGGTGTTGCTCTACTACCTCACGGAAAAATACAGCCAAGCATTCCCGGAAACGGCTCACTGGACGGATGACGACGAAGACGACGACCAAGAAGAATTTACCGCCCGCAAAGTTACAGGCCCGCTACAAAAATACGCCGTACCTCTAGTCAGTTTCTTCATCCTCGCAGAAGTCGTCTACGTGCTGGTAGATTTCCAATTCTACAGCCAGTTAGAATACCAAAACCCGGAAGACGGAGCTAGCTGGATCGCTAGCTTCCTGGGCATTTATGAAGGCATACAAGGCCTGTTTCAAGTGGCGACTCAGTGGTTCGCTTCGAGCAGGTTGGTGGAAAGAATCGGTGTATTCGTGACGGCTATGATTTTGCCGGCGGGCATCGCTATACTCGGGGTGCTGACCATAGGAGCATCTCTGGGCCAGCTAGTATCTGTGTTTATCGGGCTAATATTGCTGAGATTTTTAGACGAACTGCTGCACTACACGCTTTTGGAAACTGTTAGCCCGGTTTTATTTCAACCCATTCCCGACAACATTCGATCGGGAATTCAAACTTTGGTCAACGGTGTGGGCGAACCTTTATCCTGCGGAGCTACAGGAGTAGGCATCCTGATTATGCTGTGGGTGACAGGCAAAATACTCCCCCAGCAAGACGAAAATATATTTCACGACCAGCAAAGCTTGATATTTATTGGCGCGATCGTAATATTGGCAATGTTGTGGGTGTTTGTCGTATGGCTGATCCGCTCTCAATACGTGGGTTTGTTGGTCAAAAGTGCGGAGCGGGGGCGCTTGGGCGTCACAGACGTTGACCTCAAAGCTCTCAAGCGCGCAGTGGTGGAAACTCTACAAAAGCCGGGGGGCGAAGATGAAAAGCGCTCTTGCATAGAACTCCTGACGCAAATTGACCCCAAAAATGTCGGAGAAGTTCTGGCTCCCCTCCTCGATTCCCTGTCCCCAGGTTTGCAGCGCCAGAGCTTGGAAACGATGCTGCAACACCCGAACCCCGCATATTTAGAATCTGTCCGCGCACTCTCGCAGCAATCATTACCGCCGGAGGTTCTGGCCTTGGCTTTGCGCTACATCTGGCTGACGGAAGCTGAACCGAATATTGAGAGCTTGCGGCCTTACTTGCAGCCGACGGTCGATCCGGTGGTGCGGGGTACGGCGGCTGCTTTAATTATGAGAAGGGGCGATCGCCAGCAAAAGGCAGAGGCTACTAATACGCTGCGGCAAATGCTGACACACAAGCAAGAGCGGGAACGTGTTATGGGGACGCGGGCTCTGGGAGAAGCTGATTATTTGCAAGGACTGCGGCTGCATATCCCCAATCTGTTGCAAGATGAATCTCTGCGAGTGCGATGCGCTCTGTTAGACGTGATTTCGTCTACTCATTCGGAAGAATATTATCCTTCGCTGCTGCGCGGACTTGGTTACAAATCGACTAGAGAAGCGGCTTTGCAGGCTATAGTCAAACTTCACAACGACGCCATTCCTTTGCTCGTGTATTTGGCTGAGGACATCCACAAGTCGGATTTGGTTAGGTTGCAGGCTTGGACGGCTCTCGGTCAAATTGGGACTCCGGAGGCGATAGACATTTTGGTGAGCAATTTGATGACGGCTTGGGGAACGACGAGGCGCAATATCCTCCGCATCCTGTTGAAAATGCCTTCGGAAGCGGGGATAGAAGGGGTTCTAGACCGCATCGGCCGTAGCGGCTTGGAAACTCTCATCGAACAGGAGTTAATGTTTATCGGTCAAATTTATGCAGCTCTGGTAGATTTGTCTGGGGTAACAAGCTACGGCAATTTCTCAGAGCGAGAGGGCAACAGCCGCCGGGAACCGGGGAACGATACGGCTCAATTGTTGCAGCGGGCTCTGGCGGGGTTGGAAGCTGATGCTAGGGAGCGGTGTTTTTTGCTGATGAAGTTTCTTTATCCGCTGGACACGGTACAAGCCGCTGCTTTCAACATCGCTTCAGGCCAACCTTCTTTGGTTGCTAGGGGATTGGAAATTCTCGATAATACTGTGGATATAGCTAGGAAGCGATCGCTCATCAATTTGTTAGATCAACACTCGGAAAGAGAAAAATTGAGCAACCTCTCGGAATTGATGGTTTACAAACCTCTAGCCCCTAGCGATCGTTTGCGCCGCTTGCTAGAATTGCGCCACTTCCTTTCGGATTGGGCCTTGGCCTGCTGCTTTCACTTGGCGAGGGAAGCGCGCTGGAGTCTTACCGCTCAACAAACTCTTGTATGTCTGCAACACCCGACAGGTTTTGTCCGCGAAGCAGTGTTAGCCTATTTGAAAATAGCCTCGCCGCGGGCTTTGGTCGAATTGTTGCCCAGGCTGCAAAATGACCCCGATAATTTGGTATCCGCTCAAGTTGAAGAGATGATGGCAGAGTTGGGTGCTGGGGGAAAAAGGTAACGTTAGTCAGTTGTCAGTTGGCAGTTGTTATTGTCAGTCAACAGTTAACCGTCAATTGTCAACCGTTTTTATTCCCCTTCTCCTTCCCCTTTTTAAGTTTAAATTAATCATTGCATCTCATTATGTTAACAAGCGTCGAACGCCTATTGTTTGTGAGGGAGGTTCCGATTTTTAAGGAACTGCGGGATGATTTTCTCGTGCGTCTAGCATCGGTAATGGATGAACTTTCATTTCCTTCCAAGCACAGGATTTTTACGGAAGGACAAGAAGGGCGGTCTCTCTATATTTTGGTATCGGGAACGGTGCGGGTCCATATAGGCGATCGGGATTTGGCACAGTTGAAAGCGGGGGCTTGTTTCGGGGAAATGTCGCTGTTTGATGCAGAACCTCGATCGGCTTCTATTTCTACTCTCGAACAATCCGAGTGTTTGATGCTGACTCAAATGCAGCTATACGATGCGATTGATGAAACGCCGGGAATTGCTGTGAATATTATTCGCTTGCTGTCGCGCCGGATTCGGGAGTTGAATCAAAAGTTGAATGCTAAAGAGGCAATTATGCCACCTACAGAGACTGTGAGAGTTGCGGAAATGCGATGACATTGGGGAATTGGGAATTGTGTTTTTAGTCGATCGGTAATTCTGCACAATTTATCTTTTTTAAGGTGCGAATAGCGATTACGAATACGCACAATTTCTTTGGTAGATTACACAAGGCTAGGGTAATCGCATCTTACAGCACTTACCAGGAAAGTGCTGTAACTGTTGACTGTGAGTCAAAAAACTGAAAGTTGCGTTGATATTTGTTGGTAGCTTCATTCGACTTTACCATGACGATCAAGCGCGGATATGACATCATTCCGGCGCTGGCGGAATTGATATAAGTTCCGGTTAAAGAAGAAGTCCGCCTGCGCGGGGGGAAGCTTGTGTAGCGCCAGACTTGAGTCGGGTGGACTATTTCAGTGAATGTCGGACTTTTGTGTGCAAAGGCTCAATTTCCTGCCAGCATGGCTTTGTGTCCTTCCGAAGAAGTGGCATAGCCCAAGAAATCCTTAACTGCTTGGCTAGGAGGATTTTTGTAGGCGTAGTACAACTGCCGCTTGTAAGGATAGTTACCCGCATCCGTCGTCGCACCGTTGACGGGAACAACGCGCACCGTTCTCTGATTGACTACTTGAGCGAAAGTCGCATAGCCAATGCCGTTGTTGCCTAAAGCTTGCAGCAGGGGAGTTGTCGCATCTCGATCGAGCGTGGTAATATTTCGCGTCGTGCCAAACTCGCCACCTCCAAGCACTTGTTCTTTAAACGTTTGGTGAGTGCCACTAACTGCCGGTCTGTTAATTACTTTAATCTGTCCCGCCGGACCGCCGACTTTCGACCAGTCTTGAGTATTTCCCTTGAAAATATCTTGAACTTGAGCCGAGGTTAAACCTCCTTTGAAGGGGTTGTTAATGCCGACTACAAGGGCGATCGTATCTAGCGCAACAGGCACCGCTGCCAAACCCTGACCTTGTTCTTGAGCCGTCAAAGGTCGCGATATCGCTGCAATATCGGCTGTTCCTGCGACCAAATCTTGAATTCCCTTTGCAGAACCGTTTGCTTTGGTATCGACTATCGTGCCGGAAAACTTGCCTTGAAAGCCGTTCTTGAGGTTCTGATTGATTGTCACCATGCTGGTGGAACCGTCAATTCTCACCGCCGTACCCGCAGGCACGGAAGCTGGAAGCGCAAAGGAACTAGCTGCAACAGGCGAAGCGCCGCCGACTACTGGCGCGACTGGAGGTGCGACAGCATTGCCTGCGGGTGTGGGAGTCGGGGTATTATTAGCATCCTGGGAGGCTGGTTTGTTGAGAAAAAAGAACCAACCGCCACCGGCGAGCAACAGAAATAACAGAATAAAAACTATGGGGGGAGGCCCGCTCTTAGCCATAAAATTCTCCTTAGTTGGGAAGTTCTTTGTTGTTGGAGTCGTCTAACATTTGCAGCCTGCGATTAACTTCATCGTCTAAGGTCATATTTTCTAATTCTGCCTGAAGTCTTTCTTGGGGGTTCTCAGATATTTCTGCTAAAGCTTGCTGTTTGAGGTGGCGGCCGTGGACGGCGTTTTTGGCTTGCTCAAACTGCGATCGAGCTGAATCGATACTGAGGTCGTTGTTGACTTTGGATATGGCTCCGAGGGCTTCGTTAATCTCGGCCATATCTTTCATATTTTGCATATCGGTTTTGTAGGCTTCCAGCTTCATCCGTTCTCGATTTAGCTTGTCTTTGGAAGCGTTGACGTATTGTTCGGCTTGTTTTACTTGGGATTCTAACTGCGGCAGGATTTGTTCTGTCTGAATTACCTTCGCCATTGCCAAGCGGGCTGCTTCTTCGTTGCCGTTGCGCTGGGCTGTGATGGCTTGGCGCTCTAGGGTTTGCATTTCCCTAACTTTTTCTTCATATTTAGTTTTGGCGCGCTGGTAGGCTGCAACTTGGGTAGAGACTGCTGCTGCTAGCTTTTGCACTGATTCTTGCATTGATCGCAGTGACTCTTCGGCTACCGCCACCGACACCTGGCCGCCGGATTCTACGGGCAGTCCCCACATCCAGTTCCACGCACCTACGATGGTTCTGCCTGCCTTGTCACCCATCAACCAATAAAGGACTTTTTTCATATAAGTACCAGATAAGCTTGGTTTTTACGCCTAGTTTACATCAGGAATTGTCGATCGCCCCGTCAGGTCGATCGATTTCTAGATTTTGGATTAATATTTTTTAACTGTCTGGATCGTCTATCCCCCATTTGCAAAACAGGCAATATTCGGATTTGCCTGTTTTGCTATTTGTTTTTCGGCAATCTTCAGGCCTGTTAACTCTCAATTTTATAACCTGCCGTTTAATAACAGGCTAAAAATATATTAAGCGGGTAAATCTGCAAAACTACTAACATTTACCAGCGCTAAATCGGGACAAGTCCGTTTGATCAAACCTGTGAGAACTTTGCCGGGGCCAATTTCCACTACCCGATCAATTCCTTGTTGTGGCAATTGCAGGGAAATTTCTCGCCACCGCACGCCTTTGGTCATCTGCTGAGTCAACCGCTGCTTTAAAGTTGCGGCGCTGGTAGTGGCGGAGGGTTCTGCGTTCGAGAGCACCAGCATTTTAGCATCGGAAAACCTGGCAGACTTTAAGGCTAGCTGAAACTCTGCCGCCACTGATGCCATCAGGGGAGAGTGAAACGCACCGGAAACATTCAATTTAACGGCGCGTTTGACTTTGATTTTGGCAAGCAAATCTTCTACTGCTGCAGGCGTTCCAGAAATCACGACTTGTGCTTCGCTGTTGTCGTTTGCCAGCACTACGTCTCGGCTGTATTGAATTTGCAATTCTAGTTCCTGCCTGTCGAACCCGATCAAAGCCACCATTTGCCCGCCAGAGGCAGTTTCCATGAGTTCGGCGCGGCGTTTGACTAAACGCAATCCGGTTTCAAAGTCAAAGACGCCTGCTGCGTATAGGGCAACATATTCTCCTAAACTGTGACCGGCAACTACCGCTGGTCGATCGCTTTTTTCTCGCACTAAGTCGGCCAAAATACTTTCTACTACGAACAAGCAAGGCTGAGTGTAGAGAGTCCGAGATAGTTTTGCTTCTTCTTTTTGGCAAACTTCCGGGACAGACCAGCCTAAAATTTCTTTAGCGAGCTCAAATTTGGCTTTGGCTGTTGGCAAGTTTAATAAGTCTGCACCCATCCCGATCGCCTGGGAACCTTGTCCGGGAAATACCCATGCTGTTTTAGTCATTTTTCCGGTAATCTGCTAATTGGTGGTTGCTAATTGGTGATTGCAAAAATTCTTTCTTTCCCGCTTCTAACTTCGCTCGCTGGTATCCGCTATCTTTCGGTTAACGAACTATCTACTCGCGACTCACGCGACTCACAATTATAACATATAATTGCCTTTTTTACCAGGTTTATATTTTTTTTGCTACTTTAATTTAATTAATAGCCGTAACAAAAATTTTCACCTTCAAGCCGGGGAAAGTCGATCGAAGAATAGAGGATTTTCCATTTCAGCACGCGCTTGTCAATAACTGATGTCGAGGTGGTGCACCGCTGCGAACCTTGCCTTAGGTATGGCGTGTTAAAGGATTTGTATTTTACTCGATCGAACTCCCGACAATAACCGGAGCAAGTTTACAAACGGTCGCCAAATATTATCTTCCCCATTTAAAAATTGCCGCCCCCCAAGTCAAACCTGCACCGAAACCAGCAGCAGCAATAGTATCGCCCGCTTTAACTTTACCCAGACGCACGGCTTCGTCTAAGGCAAGGGGAATTGAAGCCGCTGAGGTATTGCCGTAATTCGCCAAATTGCTAATTACTTTTTCGGGGGGAATCTTTAACCTTTGGGCAACTGCATCCAGAATCCGCTGATTGGCTTGGTGCAACAGCAGCCAGTCAATTTCAGCAACGCTGATATTTGCCCGAAACATAGCTTTTTCTATGACTTCCGGCACTTTTTTTACGGCAAAACGATAAATTTCTTGACCGTTCATGGTGATGGGATGAAATCCACCTTGGGCGATATTCACGCCCTCAATTAATCCTTTTGACTCGGCTTTGTAAGCCAAATTGAGAGAGGAATTTTGCGTTCCGTCGCTACGAATTTCAAAGCCCAAAAAGCGATCGACTTCTGAGGCCTGCAATACTACCGCACCTGCACCGTCTCCAAATAGAATGCAAGTACCCCGATCCGACCAATTCACCCAGCGAGATAAAATATCGGCTCCGATGAGCAAAACATTTTGATAAACCCCTGTCCGAATGAACTGCGAGGCTGTAACTAAACCAAAAACAAAGCCCGAACAAGCTGCTGTCAAATCAAACGCTACAGCTTTTGTCGCGCCCAACTGATATTGAATTTTACTGGCAGTGCCAAACAAATCGTCAGGACTGGAAGTCGCCAAAATAATTAAATCGATATCTGTCGGCGAAATTTCTGCCATTGCGATCGCCTGAAGCGATGCCTCCGAAGCTAAATCGCACAAAGAAGTGCGATCGTCCGCCAGCCTGCGGGAACGAATGCCCGTCCGCGCCCCAATCCATTCGTCAGAAGTTTCTACTATCTGACTCAAACCGTTATTATCCAGCGAAACCTGCGGTGTACAAGAACCGCTACCCGTGACGGCAATGCCGAACCCTGATTGCTGCAACATTCCTCTCCATTTACTCGCTGTTCGATCGAGAAATTAAAAATTAAAAACTACCAATTAAAATTATTTTTTAAACTGCTGAAATTACTTTTTTTAAGCAAAACAGTTGGTTTAAGCTGACATTTTTAATTTTACATTTTTAATTTTTAATTCCTACTTACTGCCTCTAATTCACAGCTTCTTGTTCCATAGCGCTTTGGTGATTGGAGGATCGAATTCGCTCCAGCACTTGGTTGTCAATAGCCTCCTTCGCTAAACGAATGGCATTAAAAATCGAGGCAGCCTGAGACGAACCGTGGCTGATAATGCAAACTCCAGCAACGCCCAATAGTAAACCGCCGCCGTGTTCAACGTGGTCTACCCGCTGCTTAAACCCCTTGAGGCTTTCTTGCAGCATAGGGTCGTTAATTTGATGTTGGAGCCCTTTGACCAACTCTTCCTTAAGCACCTGGACTACGACTTCGCCCACGGCTTCGGCAAACTTCAACAACACGTTGCCAACAAACCCGTCGCAGACAATCACGTCGAACTTTCCAGACAGCACGTCGCGGCCTTCGGCATTGCCCACAAAAGGAATGTTCGGGTTGTCCACCAATAACTGGTGGGTACGCACCGCTGCATCGTTGCCTTTAGAAGGTTCTTCGCCAATGTTGAGCAGGCCGATTTTAGGTTCGGCGACGCCCAGCACGCACTGGCTGTAAATAGTTCCCATAAGAGCGAACTGCTCCAAAAATTTGGGGCGGCAGTCCACATTAGCGCCGACATCGAGAATAAGTACAGAGCTGCCCGGTACCATTGTCGGCAAAACCGCACCGATGGCAGGGCGATCGATTCCGGGGAGCCTCCCCAACCTCAGCAGGGCAGCAGCCATTGCCGCGCCGGAGTGAC
Organism: Microcoleus sp. Pol12B3; assembly: GCF_036701355.1. Classification (NCBI taxonomy): domain Bacteria; kingdom Bacillati; phylum Cyanobacteriota; class Cyanophyceae; order Oscillatoriales; family Microcoleaceae; genus Microcoleus; species Microcoleus sp. Pol12B3. Next base: position 7,454 of record NZ_JAUBQS010000010.1, on the reverse strand, counting down.
CGGCGGACACCACAGCATCAGCTTGCTGCTGCTTTACCAAGTTCATCGCTACGTTAATCGAAGCGTTGGGCTTGCGTTTGAGAGCACTCAAAGGTTCTTCGTGCATTTCCACCGCTCCTTCAGAAGGAACGATTTCTAGCTGACCTGTAGAGACGCGGCCGATCGCGTCTTGTTGCCGGAGCGAGTCTTCTATTTGCTGGGGGTCGCCCACCAGCAAAATCTCTACGCCTAATTCTTCTTGTGCCTTAAGCGCTCCAGCTACAACTTCGGCGGGGGCATGATCCCCACCCATAGCGTCTATTGCAATTCTTGCGCGTGTCGATCCCATTGACCAATGTTTGAGAAACACTAAAAATTCTACCAGGAAGTCAGGAGCGTGAATCCAGAAGTCTGAATAAAGAACTAAAATCCGCTCGCAACGGCGATCGGACAATTCTCATTTCCGACTACTCTGATAGAACTTGTTTTGTCACTACTTTACTATTTTTGACTGCAAATTGAAAAAATCAATGGAATAGTTTACATGACCGCAAGCACTTTAGTCAGGTACCCCCGGATTCATCGGTGGAGGGAGAGAAAAGCTGCCCATCCTCATCACAAGCCTCCGGATTTATCAGTGGAAGCGCTTTCTTCAATCTAAAATCTCAAATCTCAAATCGATTGACTTTAGGAGTAAAAAATGCTGGATTTATTTAGCTCGGGGATCATGTCTCTGTGGCTGGACATGGCTGGGGTACGCAGTGTCGGGCCTAATGCTGCGTCAGTGCTGGCTTGGCGGGGAGGGATACCCGCGTTAGTGGTGGCCGAAGATTTGGCTTTTGGGGGAATAGATGTAGCAAATCCCGACTTGCCAACAGAAGCGACGGTGCGGGAATACTTAAAAGATTTGAAGGACAAGAACCTGATTGAGGGCAATCAGGGAATTTGGGTGCAAGCGGGAATTGTTCCACTGGTAAGTAAGCAGGGGACAGTGCTGATGCCTGGGGCTTCGCTGACTAAGATTGCGACTTCTCTGGCGTCGCTGGAAACTTGGGGCCCTGATTATCAGTTTGAAACGCGGTTCCGGGGAACGGGGGCGATTAGGAATGGGGTGTTGCAGGGAGATTTGGTGGTCAGCGGCGGGGGCGATCCGCTGTTCGTGTGGGAGGAGGCGATCGCCGTTGGCAATGCTCTCAATCAAATGGGTATCGAGCGCGTGGCGGGCAATTTGGTAGTGACAGGCAATTTCCGCATGAATTACGAGTCCGATCCTTTGGCCGCGGGGGAGATACTGCGGCAAGCTCTTGAGGGTAGCAATTGGCCTCCGGACGTGGTGGCAATGTATTCTAAGATGGCTCCAGGAACTAGAAAACCGCAAGTAACAGTTGCCGGCAGCGTCATTGCTGAGAAATTTGTGAGTTCGGGGCATTTGCTGCTGAAACGCCGATCGCTTCCTTTAGCCGAAATTCTCAAGCAGATGAACGTCCACAGCGACAATGAAATGGCTCAGATGCTGGCAGACGATTTGGGCGGGGCCAAGATAGTGCAGCAGCAAGCGACTTGGGCTGCGGGGGTGCCAGAGGAGGAACTTCAATTAGTTAACGGTTCGGGATTGGGAGTGGAAAATCAGATGTCTCCGAGGGCGGCTTGTGGGATGCTGCAGGCGATAGCCCGCAACCTTCAGACTACTGGGCTGACGATTGCTGACTTGTTTCCGGTGTCAGGGCGCGATCGAGGAACTTTGGAACACCGACACATTCCGCGATCGGCTGTGGTGAAAACTGGTACTTTGGACACGGTGATTGCTTTGGCTGGAGCCATACCCACGCGCGATCGGGGTTTAGTGTGGTTTGCAATTATTAATCGCGGCACCGATTGGGACTCTTTGAGAGCGCAGCAGGACATATTTTTGCAAAAATTGGTCCAGCAGTGGGGAACAGCATCGATTTTGCCACTAGCAATTACACCGCACATTGACGGTGCCAGACCTGCCTTGGGGGCAGCAAATCGTAGTGATATTTTGGTGGGAGGTTAAGAAATAGGGGTTGAGTTGGAGTTCGGGGAAGGAGCACTGACAAAATAGCTTAGAATTGGAACAAGACTATTGTGCAAGAAGATGATCAAACTGCGATTGAAGAGATACGGGAAAAAACGCGAGACAAGCTACCGGATTGTAGCGATGAACAGTTCTACTCGCCGCGACGGCCGTCCCCTAGAAGAGCTCGGCTATTACAACCCCAGAAATAACGAAACCAGGCTGGATGTTCCAGCGATTGTCAAGCGCCTACAAGAAGGCGCTCAGCCAACTGACACCGTGCGTGACATCCTGAGAAAAGCCCATGTATTTGAACAAGTCGGAGCCGGAGCCAACGTTGAATCCAGCACAGCAACAGTCAGCTAGTCCCAACTATGCTGGACTGGTTAAGTTTTTAATTGGGCCTTTTTTAGAGACCCCAGGCTCTTTGCGGGTTGATTGCGAACTGCACCCGCGCCAATCGCGGGTCTGGGTTAGGCTTGCTTTTGAAGATCCCGACAAAGGCCGGGTGTACGGTAGGGGCGGACGCAATATTCAGGCAATTAGAACTACGCTTGAAGCGGTGGCGCAAACAGCGGGTCAGTCCCTGTACTTAGATATATACGATGGTGAAGCGGGCGATCGCGGATCGGGCCCGCCCAGGGGAGATCGCGATCGTCCGGATCGCGACCGCCCAGATCGTGGCTCGCGGGAGCCGCGAGGCGACTTCCGACCCCGGACGCCACCTCCGTCGCCGAGTCCCTTAGCTAGCAGAACTCCGAGAGAACAACCTCGCCGTACTAACACACCTACGTTTAGAACGAGCAGAAATACTCCCGGTTATTAACTAACTGCATAGCCCAGAAAGAATTTTAGATTTTAGATTGCCTGTTGTAGACTTTGTATTACAAGACCCGTTTGGTTTGAAATTGCCGGTTTTGCGATCGGAAACAAATGTAAAATTTTAAATTTCAAATGTCAGCGGCATCAGGTTAATCTAAAATCTAAAATTTCCAATCTAAAATCTAAAATTGCCTGACTTAATAGAAGGGAGATTTGATTTGTGCCTCAAGCACCAAACTCATTTGGGAGCTAAATCTAAAAGACGCCTTAGATACTAGGTAAAACCTAGTAATGGGCGTCTTTTTGTTCGCAAATAGTGACGGGTTTAATGTTTAGTTGTTAACTTTTAATTGCTTATTTGGAGGAGCTTATGTTGGCATGAATGAAAAATTAACAATAGAGTTACCGAGCATTCAAAGCGCAATGTCGCTGGCGGGTAATCAAGAAGAAAACCTGAAAATGATCTCTAAGCAAACTGGTGCTAACCTGGTAATGCGAGGGCAAGAACTGCTGATTTCCGGCACAAAAAGCCAAGTAGAATTGTGTCATAAATTAGTGAGATCGCTCTCCGACTATTGGAAATCCGGCAAAAATATTACCGGAGTTGAAATCCAGACGGCGCGCCAAGCTTTGGATACCAACCGCCAAGGCGATTTACAAGACTTGCAGCGAGACGTTCTCGCCAGAACCCGCCGCGGCGAAGAAATTAGAGCCAAAACCTTCAAGCAGCGGCAATATGTCCAAGCAGTACGCACGCACGACCTGACATTTTGCATTGGCCCCGCTGGTACTGGCAAAACATTTCTAGCAGCTATTTTCGCCGTGCAAGCGCTGTTAAGCAAGCAGTACGAACGGCTGATTTTAACCAGGCCAGCGGTGGAAGCTGGCGAAAAATTAGGGTTTTTGCCGGGAGATTTGCAGCAAAAAGTCGATCCATATTTGCGCCCGCTTTACGACGCCCTACAAGAAATGATCGACCCTGAAAAAATGGCCGATTTAATGGAAAGAGGCTTGATCGAAGTAGCTCCTTTAGCTTATATGCGGGGGCGCACTCTCAGCAATGCTTTCGTAATTTTAGACGAAGCTCAAAATACGACGCCGGCTCAAATGAAAATGGTGTTGACTCGTCTGGGCTTTCGATCGAGAATGGTAGTAACGGGCGATATCACTCAAACAGATTTGCCGCCAAACCAACAGTCGGGATTGTCAGTCGCCCAAAACATTCTACGCAACGTTGAGGGCATTGCTTTCTGCGAATTCTCTCAGGCGGATGTGGTGCGACATCCTCTAGTGCAGCGAATCGTCGCTGCTTACGAACTGCACGAAACATGAAGGAATAAGGAATAAGGAAGGCTTTAGTTATCTTAGAGAGAAGGAAAGCTTTAGTTATCTACGAGAGAAGGGAGAAGGAAGAATTATCCTTTTTTCTCTAATTCCTTTTCCTAATTCCAAAATACCATTTTCTTCTGATCGATTTAATCTAAAATCCACAATCCACAATCCAAAATTGATATGACTGCGACTCTGAAAGAATTCTTGGAAGCTTGCGAACAATTGGGAACGCTGCGTTTAATCGTGACTAGCAGCGCGGCTGTGCTGGAAGTGCGCGGTTCAATTCGCAAGCTGTTTTATGCGGAGTTGCCGAAGGGTAAGTATGCCAATATGCACGCCGAAATATTTGAGTTTCATGTGAATATGGACAAAATAAAACAGGTGAAGTTTGAAACGGGCGAGGCTAAAAGAGGCAATTTTACTACTTATGCAATCCGTTTTCTGGACGAACAAAATGAGGCTGCTTTGAGCGCGTTTTTGCAGTGGGGAAAGCCGGGGGAATACGAACCAGGACAGGTAGAAAATTGGCAAGAATTGAAGGAAAAATACGGGGAGGTTTGGGAACCTGTACCTGTTGAGGCGCTTTAAAACCTAGGCTTTCTCACCTTTAAATTGCATCTGGGGGGCGGGAGATCCTGCCCAACCCCTACTCCCCCCAAGAATAAAATTGATTTTTGTGTAACAGGCAGGATGCCTGTTTATGAAAAGGGTATAAAATATGATGTTTAAATGATTTGTTGTCTAATTTCTGAATTAATGAACCGCAGAGGGCACAGAGAAAGTCGAGAAGAGATAAAGAAGAGAAATAGAGATAGAAGGTGCGTTTTTTGAGTGTAATGGGGTATGAAGGTAATTTGGAGTTTTTGTTTGGTTTTGCTGGTGTTGCTGTGGGGAGGCGGTGCGAGGGCGGGGGTTTTGAGCGATCGCATATCAAGTTTTCCCAATTGGGAAAGCAAGCCTCCTATCGCTGTAGCTAAGGGAGATTTGGTATATCCCGACTGGATGGCGGGGAATTGGAATGTTGCTAGCACTTTGGTAGATTTAGCCGCTCCTTTAGCGCCAAATATTGTCACGCCAGGGCTTGAAAGCAACCGCCAGTATTTGCAGCATCCGGTATTATTTAAAGTGCGATTTCAACCGGAAAAAAATATTGGGTTAATTTCTAATTATACCTTTAAAAAGGCTCAAAAGATTGTAGCAGATCGCACTTTTAACGGTTTGAATATTGCTAAGGCTTATTTAGGCGATGGTGGGGTAGTTTCGGTGAAAGTCGATCCGACCAATCCCAACCGCCAAATTACTGTGTTGAAAGGGGAACGCCAATTAATTTCGATTGTTACCAGTCGCGGCACTGAAACGCCGAATCCTCGCGAGTTTGTGTCTACAGAGATTTCTCAGCAGATTTTTCGGGGAGAGTCTGATATTTATTTAAATGAGGTGGAAACAACAACGGCTTATCGAGTTGTTGGAGGCGGAGAAAATGGCGATTCTGCGAGTAAAAGAATTGAGGCCGATCAGGTGACGGCGATTTATTTGTCGCCGCAAGACCCGGATTATTTTGCTGCTGGGGGGCATCCTGTGGCTCTGTATCGATATCGGTTGGAGTTGGTGCGGGCATAATTAAGCTGTCATCTCGATCGACCTAGCAACTTCAATTTCAACCAATCGATTATCGACTCTCAAGGTCGTGCGATCAATACTTGGGCTGATGTGATTAACCGCGCTAACTGGGGTAGGAAAGTGATGCACGAGCGCAATGCTCACAACTTCCCGCTTGATTTGGCTGCTGGTGAAACCACCCCAGTAGCAATGGTTGCTCCTTCTATCAATGGTTAATTTTTAACTTGAGATAATCAAAAAGCGGCCCTATTTCTAGGAGCGCTTTTTGTTTAAAAAAAATAATTTTGCGATGACTCGGCGGTTGAAACTGCGTCTACAAAAACGAATTCCACCTCCGCGGACTAAAGAATAGAATATTAGGATAGACGCCAAGTTTTGGAAGTCGTATATTATAGAAAAGCGATTGTAAAAGGTAAGTCAAATGGTTGTCGCAATTTCTAAAGCAGGATTGGATACAGGTGTGGCTTTCCTGTCAAACGTGACATGGGAGACTCTGGAAAAGTTGGATGCAGATTTGGCTGAGACTGGGGCGCGTTTAACTTATTTGGATGGGTGTTTAGAAATTATGGCTCCTTTTTCTGAGGAACATGAAGAGTCTAGAAACACTTTAGATCAGCTTTTAGAAATGTATATGCGGACGAAAGACATTCGTTTTTATGCGCGTGGTAGTACAACCATCGGCATGAAGGAGTTGGGTGCACGGAAGGAACCAGATGAGTCTTATTGTTTGGGTGTACGCAAGTCAGTTCCAGAGTTGGCGATCGAAATAACAGTGACGAGTGGTGGAATTGATGCGCTGGAAATCTATCGTCGGGTGGGAGTGCAGGAGGTTTGGTTTTGGGAGGATGGGGTAATTTCGGTTTATTGCTTGCGTCCAACGGGATATGAGTTGGTGAGTAAGAGTGAACTGTTGCCGGAGTTGGATTTGCGATCGATCGAGTTTTATTCGCGGATGGCCGACCAATATGATGCGGTGAGTGCTTTTATGCGATCGATGTAGAATAGAAAAGAGTAATTCTTTGGTTTAATTGCGTTGCGATCGGGTGAAATTACTCATAGCTTATATAATATTTAACTTGCACTGAAGTTATGCTTTGAATACGGGATTGAGAAAAAACATCGATCGCGCTCCTACTAACATTTTTTCCACTAAGCCGCGTCGGGCTAAGGATTGTATGGCTTGCCAAAATTCTGATTGGGATAATTCACTATCAGCAGGTTTTGGCGAAATATCTACAGCTTCATTTTGACTGGCTAACCAGTATAACGCCTTTTTTTCTGAGTCTGATAAACGCTCTAGGTGAGATTCTAAAATAGGTTCTAACTCACCTAAAAATAAATCTGCTGTTCCATCTGCTAAAAATAGGGAAACGCTACCGTTAAATAATTCCAAAATTGTAGCCGCGATGATATTTAGCCAGGAAGGATGTCCTTGATAAAGGTCGATCAAGTCTGACCATTTTTCCTCATCTGCTAATTCTTTTTCTCTCAGAATTTCAGCAGCTTGTTCTCCTAACCCTTTGAGGTTTAAGGTTTGCGTCGAGAGGTTTACTGCTTCTAAAGCAGTAATTTCTCTGGGTTTTTCCCAACTGGAGTTTAGACTAAGAAAAGCTGGCTCAGTTAGAAACTGAGGCATAAAAAATCAATTGGGCAGCCAAATATATGT
>NZ_JAUBQS010000175.1:0-1046 GCF_036701355.1 Microcoleus sp. Pol12B3 | reverse complement strand
CAGTGGCCGGCCAAAAACCCCAATGACGGAAGCGATTTTAATGCGACGGCAAGTATTACGATCGCAGACCCTTTACTGGGCCCTTTGCAAAACCTCAACGGCGCTTTAGTCAGGCCGCTGCTGGCAGGAAGTCCGGCAATTGATAAAGGGATTGCCACTGGTGCACCTGCCAAAGATCAGCGCGGTGTGACTCGCCCTCAAGATGGTGATAGCATTCCAGGTGCGATCGTCGACAGCGGCTCTTTTGAGTTGGGAGGTAGTGTCGTCCCGGTCCCAACTCCGACGCCGGCGCCGACTATTACTGGTTCTTTGGGTCAAGCCAATAATTACAGCAGCGTCAGCGACCTGATCGCACAATGGCCCAATGCCGCCCAGAATCAAGGCATCAAACTGTCTGGGATAGCTTTTGACGGCGTGGAAACTGACTACCTCAACCCTACTGCCATCAGCAACCTCACCTTAGCAAGCAACGAAAACCCTAAAAGCTGGTTGAGCTACGGAAGTACCGGCGGTATTGGCGTCCCGTCCTCTTACGATGGTTGGTTCACCGACGCCAAGAAAATTCGGGCGGAAATCAACCACAACCCCAACACCAATCAATCTCAGACGCTGAAGGTGAAATGGGCAGATAACCAAGACATTACTAGCACTACGATCGACCTCAGTGGATTGAGTCCCAAAACAAGTCCTGGTTTGGGCGATCAGGGCAATGAAGTTGGTTTGCTGGAAATCTTTAATAATGGGGTTCGGGTACCGGCCACCAATTTTAAGATCGCTCGCCTCAACGCTCCGAGCGCTCCAAAACCCATTACAGTGTCTTCAGATGGAGTGACTTTCATTGGCGATCGCACCGATGGCAGTTTTAAATTCCAGATAGTAGGAGACTCTCTCGGCGGCGCTACTTTTGACGAACTGCGGTTCTCCACTAAAGCCTACGATAGCCCCACCGCTGCCTACACCGCCACCTCTTTCAAAAACGACGGTTCCGACTACCTAGTGCGAAAAATTGAATATCAAGGGATTTCTAATGTGACGCCGACGCCGAC
>NZ_JAUBQS010000174.1:0-1048 GCF_036701355.1 Microcoleus sp. Pol12B3 | reverse complement strand
TGACCCCATCTTTTTTTACCATAAATCGGTCTAAACCCCGTCAGCTAGGGGTTTAGACAGTGTTGTCACCCCGTCAGCTCTGATGAGCCAGAAGTAATATCGTTTTCGATTGCACGGCGCCGTGTCCAACCTGTGAGTAATATTAATTCCGATGCTACCGCAGTTGATATGAATCGGGGTCGAAAAACTGAATGGTTGAGTGTTACAGCACTTCCGGATGTTATGAGGTACAATAGAATCGACTAAAAATAATATACTAATGAAAGCATACTCAGTAGATTTGCGATCCAAAATAGTAGCAGCCCATCTCGAGCAGAAGCTGTCGATCCGAGAAACAGCAGCGATATTTTTCCGTCAGTAAAAGCTTAGTTCAAAAACTGGTCAAGCAACAAAAAATAGAGGGAAATTTACAACCGAAACCCAGGGGGAAACCGAGATACAGTCATTTGAATAATTCCACAGCTTCTTTGAGAGAAATAGTGGCAGCACATCCCGATGCAACCTTACTAGAATTGTTTGAGTTATTTGCCCAGAAGACGGGAAATTGGGTGGGTAGAACAGCCATGTGTAACGCCTTACAAAAGTTGGGATTAAATCGTAAAAAAAAACAGTGAGAAGTAGCCAAGCAGGCACTGAAAGAGTCATGAAATTAAGGTTGGAGTATTGGGAAAAAGTCAAGGATATCGAGCCAAAAAATCTAGTATTTTTAGATGAGACTGGAGTATTGCTAGGTTTAACCAGAACTCATGCACGTTCCCAACTAGGCACGAGAGCCTATGCGGTCAAACCTTTTTATCGAGGCAAGAAAGTCACAGTAATTGGTGCAATTAGTCTCAAGCGAGTAGTGGCATTAATGACCATGGACAACTCGATGGATAGCCAAGCATTTGAGGTGTTTATCGATCAATTTTTAGTGCCACAATTGTGGTCGGGAGCAGTAGTAGTGATGGATAACTTACCAGCGCATAAAGGGCTCTCCTGAGTTTATGGTGTAAAATGTACCTACTAATACATTTACCGTTATGAGCTTCCATTTAGACTATCTATT
>NZ_JAUBQS010000094.1:0-16113 GCF_036701355.1 Microcoleus sp. Pol12B3 | reverse complement strand
CCAATTAGAGTGGCGTCTTTTTTACCTAGCACGTAGTTCAAACAGCCCCGAAAGCCTGTACCTTTGATTTGTTTGCCGATCATAACCGAAAAGCCGTCAGTTGCACAGAATCGATTGCTCAGGCGGTAAAGCCCAGGCTTGTTAATAATTAGCGTACTGTAGATTTGGCAAGGTTTGCAACCATAGCTTTAATTGCACCCCCGTTTTCTCGAATCAGTTGCTGTACGCTTTCTAAGAGTCCTGTATTGACAACAACTGGTTCTCCCAATGCCACAGCACTATTGCAAGCTTTAGCAATCTGATTGAGGTTGTTTCCGGCAATTCTCAATTGGACATCAATCTTGCATAAAACTTGATAGGCTTTTAAGTCAAATGCAGCTAGAGGGCGCGGCATGGCTCTCCTCAAAGCTGCACGGCGCATGAAGTCGCTCATGCTCAAATTGACTTGTTCTGCTCTTGCTTTAATTTGATTGTAGTCAGAGTCAGTCAGGCGAATGTGAATATGGTTGGATAGCAGCTCTCTAGGTTTGACGGACGGTAAAGTTTTCATAGTTTTTAATCAGTAAAAACCTCTTGCCAAGATACAAGTTAACCGCTGTAATTAAAAACCGCTAATCAGGTGATTTTATCCCCTCCAATTGGAGAGGGCTATTAGAGGGTTTATCAAAGTAGAGACTGACGCCTACCCAACTTTAATTTAATTTAATTTAATTTGTTTGTATAAATTATAGCGAGTGAGGCGATCGCACGCGGTCAGACGATTAAACGTCTGATGGTGAGGGCTGGTTAGCAAGAGAGCGATGGCTGCTGGTTAACAAGAGAGCGAGCAATGCGATCGATCGCTACCCAAGTGCAACGGGACACTTGCGGCAATTGATGCCTGTGCTGCCACAAAAGCCGCCACAACAGCAGGAGCAATGTTCGTGCAATCGGCACAGTCGAATATCCGGTAAAAATCAAGCGCCTTAACACCTATGATGCCCCATTCATAAGGGTGCATTATTTTTTGTCAACACGAATTAGTCAGGGTTTGCGATCGCAAAAACATTGCTTGCTACCGAGAAAGAACAGCCCAAAGCAGCCTCAACAAGCAAAGGCAGTCCCTGCACAAAAAAGCAGTAATTTGGCATAAAATTGCAGGCAGCAAGCAGGATATTTTCGGGTAAATACAGGTAGAGTGCAGTCCCTGCAAAAGCCTGCATTCTCACGCTCTTTTGTACAGCAAATGCCTGGTTTTATACGGCACTTGCCTGACTTTAGGGCACACAAAAATTAGCTAATTTTTTTGGTGGCGGCTTCGATTGACGGTGCGAGTCGCGAACAGATAAGTCTGCTGGCGGGCGATCGAGCTTTCACATCAACCCGATCGCCTGGTTGATTCCGTGTCAGTACGAAGAAATCAAAAAACGGGGCAACGATCGGCACTCCGCTTGAACCGGGCAAGTTCTGCCTCGCCGACAACTGCCACAACATCGGCTGTTGTGACTTTTCCGGCGTCGATCACCTCCACAAAAGCCGCCACAACAGCAGGAGCAATGTGAGCAATCGGCACAGTCGAATATCGGGTAAAAATCAAGCGCCTTCATACCTAAGATTCCCCATTCATAAGGGTGCATCGTTTTTGTTTGTGTACGTAAAAGTCAGGTTTGCGATCGCAAAAACATTGCTTGCTACCGAGAAAGAACAACTATAATCAGCCTCAACAGGTCAAGACACGAACAGCACAAAAAAGCAGCAATTTGACCGAAAAAGTCAGGGATTTGCAGTATAAAGTCAGGCATTTGCAGGTAAAGTTCAGTCCCTGCAAATGCCTGTAATCTCACTGATTTTATACTGCAAACGCCTGACTTTATACTGCAAATCCCTGATTTTAACGCTCCCCAACATTAGCTATTTTTTAGCGTTTTTAACAAAAACTGAATTGATTTAATAGTCAAGTTGTGGCTTGGGAAGTTGAATTAAAAATCAAATTTCAGAAGTGCGAAAAAATTGGCAGCGTAGCCGCCGTTATGTCAGCCTTGACAGTCGCGTAAATTGCTGTTGTCGGACTCGCGCTTTGCAATCGGCTAAACTGTTGTTGTCTCATAAAGCTTGACAGTCGGATAAAAATTTACCCCCTGACTCGGTTTACAGCAGTCGCTCGACTCCCACCTATTAATGGCGGTTATAATTCTCCACCTGATTAAGACAAGCAGCAATCTCTAGGCGTAAAGAGCGATCGCTGATACATTCCCACAAAAAAATAGTTCGCCGTGCCTGTCCCATACCTTACCGCTCTTATTGAGGCATTTGGGCTTCAGTAGCCACTCGCGAGTCGTTCCTTATTCCATATCAATAAGGTTTGAACTGCGGGTAAGCAGTATGCTGAATATTTATCGGGGTTGTTCATAGTGTGGTAGCGTAAAATAATAGCATTTCAAGCGTTTCTATGAGCTTGTTCCAACCTACAAGAGGCGCTTTACTCTGGTTTATTTCTCCCTCATTGAGTGCTTTGAGTTGAGTCCAAAGTGGACGATACATAGCCCACTTGGAAGATTACTGGCCACTTTGAAGGCGCTTTAAATCTGTGCCATACCGCCATCGACAAACAGCTCGATGCCGTTAACAAAGCTGCTGTCGTCACAAGCGAGAAAGACTACAGCTTTGGCAATCTCATCGGGCGTCCCTACTCTTCCCAGGGGGATAACGCTGGCTTGGCTGTCTATGAATTCCTGCACCTGCTCACCACTGAGTCCTAAGTGATCGTAACCAGGAGTAGGAACCACGCCAGGACTAATGGCGTTAACCCGAATTTTGCGTTCTTTGAGATCGAGAATCCAATTACGGGCAAACGAACGCACGGCAGCTTTGGTAGCGCTGTAAACACTGAAAGCTGGGGTACCTACCGTAGTAGTCTGAGAGGCGTTCAGAATGATGGAAGCGCCCAGGGGCAATAGAGGCAGTGCTTTCTGCACGGTGAACAACAGACCTTTGACGTTAGTGTTGAACGTTTTGTCAAAGTGTTCTTCGGTGATCGATCCAAGTGGGGCGAGTTCCCCACCGCCAGCATTGGCGAAGATCACATCAAGGTGTCCTTGCTTTTGCTCAATCGTGGCGAACAGGCGATCGAGGTCTGCCAGATTGGAGGCATCGCTCTGAATACCCATGACGTTTTCACCAATCTCTTTCACGGCAGCATCAAGTTCAGTTTGGCGACGACCCGTGATGAAGACATAGGCACCTTCGGTGACAAAGCGCTTAGCAGTGGCAAGACCGATGCCGCTGGTGCCGCCGGTGACAAGAGCGACTTTTCCTTCTAGTTTTTTCATGATTATTAGTCCCGTGGTATTGTACTTGTGGCTTACAGTTTTGAAAACAGCATATTTAATCCTTCAGTCATCGTGGGATGAGCTAAAACTCCATCGCGCAGAACGGTGTAGGGCATCTGAGCCTGCATCACCATCTGCACCGTCGAAATCACTTCACCCGCTTCACGACACAAGAGTGAACAACCAAGAATCCGACTTGTCTGGGTATCGATGATTGCCTTCATCAGTCCATCGGTTTGACCCTCTGTTACGGCTCGCATAATGTCTGAGGCATCCAGCTTAGCCACTCGGATGGCATACCCTTGTTGCTGTGCTTCGGTTTCAGTCAGACCCACATGAGCCAGTTCTGGATCGATGAACAGACAGGAAGGAACGAGGCGATCGCGCGTGCTGCGGTTGCCCCCATCAATCAGATTCGCTTTCACAATCCGATAATCATCAAGCGCCACATGGGTATATTGCGGTCCCCCATTGATATCGCCTAACGCCCAAATCCTCGGTATGTTCGTTTCTAGGCGATCATTGACTGGAATAAATCCGCGTGCATCGGTTGCTACACCAGCAGCAGCTAGATTTAAGCTGTCGGAGTTTGGTGTACGACCAACGGCAACGAGCAAATGCGAGCCTTGAAGTCCCATTGGACGATCGGCGACTTGAATTTGAAGTTTAGTTGCATTGCCAGAGCGCTCGACCCTTAACACCCTCGCCTTCAGCAAGAATTCAATGCCATCTCGTTCTAGTAGCGTTTGCACCGCAATCGCAATATCTGGGTCTTGCTGTGACAGGATTTGCTCACTCTGCCCAATGACAGTGACGCCAGAGCCAAAGCGCCGGAACATTTGGGCAAACTCCAGCCCAATGTAGCCACTACCGAGAACGATCAGGTGTTTTGGCAACAGTTCCAATTCCATGATCGACTCACTCGTCAAAAACCCAGCTTCTTTGAGTCCCGGCACGGATGGAATCAACGGTCGCGTGCCTGTATTGATAAACAATCGTTCTGCTGTGAGTAACCGAGTAGTACCCTCATCTGTTGCAACTTCAATTGTTTTAGGTGCCACAAAGCGAGCGGTGCCAATGATCAGATCGTCCCCCAAAGCGGTGTGCAGGTTGTTAAGATTTATTGGTCGAAGGGACTGCACGACCGATCGTTTGCGCTGAATCACTGTCGGCATATCAACTGTTGGCAGCGTCGTCTTGATGCCATAGGCCGCACTGTTTCGCACAGTATTTGCCACTTCTGCACTTGCGACCATCGTTTTGCTGGGAATGCAGGCAATATTAGGGCACGAGCCACCAATCATGTTTAAGCTGCGTTCCACTACAGCGGTTTTGCGTCCGCCCGCGACTAATGCCGGTGCCAGTGTTTTACCCGCTTTACCGCCACCGATAATAATGTCGTCGTATTGGGTGTCCATTTCCATCTCCTTTGCGTTTGACCTTATTTCATTCGGCGATTGGGATTACTTCACAGCAGAGCTTGCTGCTTCAATAATTAGATTGGCAACCTCTCTTGGATGAGAGATGAAGGGCACATGACTTGCTTTGATCTCAGTTGTTTTAGCACCGATTCGCTTTGCCATGAATCGCTCAAGCTCAGGGTTAATTGCCTGGTCTTCCTGACCCACGAGGTACCATGAGGGAATTGTCTGCCAAGCTGCGCTGTCCACTGATTGGTCAAAAACCACTTTGGCAGCCGGCTTTTGCGTCACTGCCATCACCCGCGCCTCGACCGTCGATACGTCTTTAGCAAAGACCTCGTGAAACTTCTCACGATCAATGTAGAGGAAGCCTGCTGTATCAGCTACAAGTGCTTTGCTAAGTGGAGGGGGGGCGTATCTGCCACTTAACTGGCTAATCGTTTCGCCTGGCTCTGGTGCAAAACCATTGATATAAACCAATGCTTTTACTTGCGGGTTGCCAGCCGCCGCACCTGTAATCACATTTCCACCGTAGGAGTGCCCGACCACAACAACGGGTCCCTGCTGGGCATCAATCACCCGCTTGGTTGTGGCAATGTCATCTGGTAGAGAAGTAAGCGGATTTTGCACAGCGGTCACTATATAACCATCCTGTTGCAAAAGCGGAATGACGTGTTGCCATGATGTAGCGTCGGCATTGGTACCATGAACCAGAACGATCGAAGGTTTAGAGCCGGACGATTGGGCTAATTCTTTGAACGTGGCTGATGCTGGATGGATTGATACCCCAACGACAACACTAAATGCGAGTAGCAACAGCAAAAATCTTTGAACTTTTTTCCATGTAAAAACCATCATTGCGATCGCCTCTGTATTCCTACTGGATTGCTGAAATCCCTAAAACGGTCTTTGTTGTCCGCATGATTAACTTAAAAACTGTAGAACTTACGTATTGACAGGAAGTTGATTATGCGGGTTGGTTCTTAATGACGGTTTGAGCTGTTCGATAATGAACTCGTGATCTACCGGAATGTACAAATCTATTTGCACTTCATACCAGTTTTCAATTACGTGAACGGAAACGGTTCAACAAAAAAGTTATTTTCGGCTGTTTTGTGTTGGAAAAATACCCTCTTGAGCCAAGACAGGCTTCCCTGTGGATACAGCGTGTTCGATAATATCAGTAGCCCCACTAACCCCACCTGCTCGGCGAATGGCTTCTTGTAGCCTAGTTGCATTCTTTTTGTAAGACTCTTGGGTCAGCACCTGTTGTATAGCGCCTCGCAGCTTAGGGACACTCAATTGGGATAAGGGAACTAATTCTCCTGCCCCCGTCCAAGCGATACGCGCTGCAACTCCAGGCTGGTCATGGGTAATAGGAATTGCCACCATTGGCACCCCGTTGGTGAGGCATTCTAGAGTGGTATTCATGCCTGCATGGGTGATGGTGAGCGTTGCTTTTTTGAGCAGTTCCAGTTGAGGTGCATAACCGACAACCAAGGGATTTCCGGGCAGCCCTTGCAAGGATTCGGAGCTACCAGAACCCCCCAGAGAAATTACCAACTGGGCATCTAACCCAACACATGCAGAGGCAATAGTGTGAAAAACTTCCATCAGGCGATTTTGTATGGTTCCCATAGAAGCGTAAATCAGCGGTTGCCCGGTCAACTTTTCATAGGGGAAATCGACAGATACTCGCCCGGTTGAGTCATGGTACGGTCCCGTGAAATGGAAGTAATCGGGCAATGTTTTGCGCGGGAATTCAAACTCAACTGGCTGTTGACAGATAGCCGCCAGTGGGGAAAATCGCTCATTGCTACTAGAGTGCAGAGGTAACTTCCACTGTCGGCGATACTCTTCATTTACCTTCTCGATTGGTCTTGCGATGCTACTAAACAGAAGGTAAGCTGCTAGATTGCGTAGACGCGCCCACGCTGCTGGATTATAGCTCCAGGTTGTAAAAAAAGGCGGGATGGTGTCGTCTGGATTAAGTATCAAGGCATTGCATACCTCAATCAATGGAATGTCCAGAAATTCTGCAAGAGTCTCTCTCACTGGTATCACTTGATCCACCAGTAATGCTTCTACACCAGCCTCACGGATCGCTCCTGGGGCATCCCTAAGTAACGCAGCATTCCACTGTTGGAAATCACTGAAGGCGTAGCGCAATGCAGGAAGTCCGCTCAGTTCCCCCAATTGTGCATTCAATTTTGGCATCGCCCCCAAAGGATACTCAGATTCTGCGATCGCCCGAAATTCCAATCCCGCAGCTAGTGTCGTAGCTTGGGCATCGAGAACGCCGATAAAAGTAACGCGATGACCTCGCCGTTGCAGTTCACGACCTAATGCGAACATCGGGTGGAGGTGACCCGTTACTGCTGGACAGATAATGGCAAAATGAGTCATAAGTTAAGCAAGAAGATATCAACTTTGAAGAAACTTGGTTGGATGGAACGCCCTCCGGAATTCGGTCAAAAAATTTGAGAGAACTCTAAGCCTGCTAATACAAAGCTCAGTTTGTATTTCATCCGATTGATGCTTACTCATGCTAGGGAATGAATAGAACCCAAATAGGTTCTATAAAACCTATCAAACTGTTTATCAACTTAAACACGAATTGCTTTCCAATTATTTGATTGAAAAACTTAAACGCCCTGCTCTCGCAATGTCCTTGGTCTAGTTTTGGCAAGCGATCGCATCTGATAGTTGCGTAAGTCCTAAGTTTTTTACTTGGCAAACAATTCTTTGCCTGCTAAGGCAGCAGCCACTCGTGCTACATTCGCGCCATGATGCTTGGCAGCTTCCAGCCTTGGTTCAGTAACGCCTGTCTGTTCCATATGTTCTCCCGCTGAGCGCCCATAGGGACCCCATTGCAGACCGCCAAGAGGATATCCTGGTGTGATTTTGGGTAAAGGTACCATCACCATTCCCAGTTCAGCAAAATTATTTAACAGCGCCAGCATGGTTAGTTCAGCGCCACCCCCTGTATTGCCGTAACCGCCACCAGTCGCAAAGACAGCGCCCACCTTCCCAATGAGGCTATCTTTAATCCAAAGAGGTCCACAAACCTGATCGATAAATTTTTTCACGCGCCAATCTGGACTTCCCATGTGGACAGGGGAACCAACAATGACAGCATCACTAGCGATTACATCATCTCCAGTCACATCCTCAGCAAACTTTACCTCCACTTCAGTACCTAGAACTGATGTCACACCAGAAGCCACCGCTTCTGCCATCTTCTTGGTATTGCCGTAATCTGTTGCGTAAACAATTAAAACCTTTGTCACCTTATTGCCTCACACTTGTTGAAGTTGATAGTTGAAGTTGATACCTGTCTGTGCAATCAAATCGCATTTAAGTCCTGCTACCCTAGATGCTGTTCTAAAAATGCCAGCGTGCGATCCCCTGCTAATTCTGCGGCTTCTTTGCGATAGGCGGAACTACCCACGCGACTAAACCCGTGGCTTACTCCTTCGTAACGATAGATTGTTACCAGGGGGTTGTCTTTCAGTTCTTGCTGAATGGTTGCTTGAGCGCTTGGGGATACATACTCGTCATTTCCACTCATATGCAATATCAGCGGTTTCTGAATCTTTGTTGCCTCCGCTAAATTCTTGTCAATGTCAACACCGTAGTAACTGACGTTGGCATCCGCATCAGTACGTGTTGCCATGAAATATGCCAATTTGCCACCCATACAAAAGCCCACACTGCCGACCTTGCCTGTGCGGCTAGGATACTGCCGCAGAAAAGACAGGGTTGCCTTTAGGTCTTCTACGCCGCTATCTATATCAAAGGCTTCGAATAGCTCAATGGCTTTAGCCCAATGTTTCTCATTCTCAGGATCAAGTTGCACACCGGGATCCTGTCGCCAATATAAATCTGGCACGATCACCAAATAGCCTGCCTTAGCATAATCATCGGCAGTCTGTCGCATATTATCATTGACCCCAAGCACTTCTTGAGTCAGCACAATTCCTGCACGAGGCTGAATACTGGGTGCTGCTAAATAGGCGTTAAAACTGCCCCCGGACAAGGCTGAAATAGTTACATTGGTTGAAGTTTGAGTTGTCATGGCGTCCTTGTTAACTAATGAATGGAGGTTGGAAATCAAAATTTGGTTACGCAGGAACGGGTTGCAGCCGTGATGTGAGAAATTGACGTATGTAGTTTGCGATCGCATCTCCGTCTTCTTCCAGCGCAAAGTGCCCGGTATCTAGTAGATGAAACTCAAGGTCCTGCAAGTCGCGTTTGTAGGCATAAGCTCCTTCCACGATAAAGCCCTGGTCGTTTTTGCCCCACACCACCAGCGTGGGTGGCTGATATTGACGAAAGTAGGCTTGCCATTGCGGATACAGCAGCAGATTGGACTGGTAGTTGTAAAACAATGCCAGTTGAATCTCATCATTTCCAGGGCGATCGAGGAAATGTTGATCCATCGTCCAGGTATCCGGGCTGATCGCCTCAGGGTTGCGAACACCGTTGGTGTATTGCCACTTCGTTCCTTCCAGGGTGACAAGAAATCTGAGTTGATCAGCATTCTCAGGAGAGCGGTCTTGCCAGTACGCCCTGTTCGCCTCCCAAAATTCGCTGAGACCTTCCTCGTAGGCATTCCCGTTTTGGACAATAAGCGCTTCGACTCGCTCTGGATATTTAGTTGCAATCCGATACCCAATGGGAGCACCGTAATCCATCAAGTAAAGGCTGTACTTCTTGAGATCGATCGCGGTAATGAATTTCTCCACGATCTCGGCGAGGCGATCAAATGTGTAATCAAACTCATTGACGGTTGGCATCGAACTGTTGCCATAGCCCGGATAATCAGGGGCAACCAGATGAAAGCGATCGGCAAGTGCAGGCATCAGATTGCGGAACATATGAGATGAGGTTGGGAACCCGTGCAACAGCAGAATAGTTGGATTATCACGGGAACCAGCTTCTCGATAAAAGATATCTAAACCATCGATCGAAACTGTGCGAAATGCAGTCATGAGATTACTCCTTGTAAGGTTTATAGAACCGATTTGATATCTAATTCATTGCCAGCATTTTGAGCATCAGTCGGAGCAAACAAAGATTGGCTTTTGTCGTGGTAGTAGCCCGAGTCCTATCAAAATTTTGACTAGAATTTTACATCTTCCCTTCCAAGTATTTGATGGAGCAGGGAAGATAAATTGACTTTAAGAAAGCATACTCTGGTAGTTTTACGGCGACTGCATTGTCAAGGGCTTCCATGTCGAGAAGTTAGCAAGATGTGCCCAGTAGGTAGCTAATCCAATAAATGCAAAGATGAGGGTTGCCACAATTAACAAACTTCCTCCAATAGTTCGCAAAAGTCGGTTCTCTTTGAGAGAGAGGGTGGGTGCAGAAAAAATTCCTCCTAAGCCAACTATAATGAACCCAATTCCTGCTGGCACAGCAACCGGTGTGAGCCCCAGGTTGATGAAGCGAAAGCCAATTAGAAGCGATACAAGTCCTGCAAAGAATCCATAAACGCCCAGAGTAATTAGCTCCCAACCCATTGCCAAAGTTAGTGAAGTTGCTACAAAGAGAATGCCAAACAGGACAGTTGTTTCACCAAACGCAATATTGAAACTGCCAATAATGGGCCAGGTAAAAGTCATGTGTAGGCCAGTGACTAAAGCGATCGCGCCCACTACACCAAAGCCTGGAATCCAGCGTCTCTGATTTGAACTACCAAGGCCAAAATACACATAGCCAGCTAGCAGAGCGAGTCCAGCGGCCAGATTAATGAGCATGAGTGTAACGTAATCGATAAACATTAGACCTCCTGGAAATGTTCGTTTTTATCAAGACTTAGAAAAAAATTGAAGCGAAAATGCCTGTCGTATTGAGGCTGTATTTGTGTAGCATTTTGATTCCTCTTGATTCCTCTGTTATTGACCATTAAGTTTGGCAGCGCCGAAAGTAGCGTTGAACGCATAACACCAAATAGCAACTGACGGATAATTTGCTAAATTTATCCAGGATGGGATGAGGTAACGTTGCTTTCCAGTAAAGCTTTGTAAGCCGTCAAGCAGGAAAAGCTCTTGCTCTTTAATCGGAAAATCTGGCGGAGTGGTAGAACCAATAACATCTTCAAGGCGATGGAGAACCACTCGTAAGTCAGGACCAAGATGGGAAGTTTTGAAGTCTGGCTGCAACTCGACGAATCGTTGCTCGGACTCTACTACAATGTGAACTGTTCCTTCGGTAGGATGTTCGCCAGAAATAAAAGTGCCAGATAAGTTCATAGTTGAAAATTCTCCAGTTATCTCATAGTGCTTAAACTCAACGTCTTTCCGGTCGTCAGTAGACCTTTTTACCGATTTTTCACAACTAAACTCGTTGCTTTACGTCAGTCCTCGAAGTTTTACGGTGAGTCCTCGTGTTGTCATTGCTCAGGAGGCGGGGGAATAATTTCGATGCCGTACTTAGGTGCTGTGCTGAGGATTTTATCTAAGTCTTCAGAACTCAATGGTGGGGCAGATGTAATGTGACCATTCACCGCCTTTCCCACTTCGGCAATAAATTTCTCAAATCCTGCGGGTGTCACCCAAACCAACAGTTTGGCAGGTACAGAGGTGGTATTGGTAAATCGATGAAGCTGACCTTTAGGTGAATGGAGGAAGGTTCCGGCTGTTGCAATAAGGGTGCGATCATCAAGCTGAAATTCAATCTCTCCGTCTTGCACATAGAATGATTCATTTTCTCGGCTGTGTCGATGGGGAGGAGTACCGCCACCAGGTGCAACCACAACCTCACAAAGTGCGTAAGCTTCACCTGTCTCTTCACCAATTGCTTTGAAGGTATAAAGGTCTTGGCCAAAGTAGTAAGAATGACCTTGACCTGATTCAACGAAAAGTCCGTTTTGGTTGATTGTCATTGTTGTCTCCAAGTAAACAAGCTGTTTATGGGCAAATTAGTGTTAGTGATGGTGTACAGTTTTGTGCCAATCTCGATCGCGCGGTCAATTTAGATGAAGACACGCTATCGCTGGAAATAGTCACGCCAACTTTTGGGTAAGGCTTCAAGTTGAGCAGCGCGGTGAAGTAACTCTGGATCGTCTTCCTCGCGAACATAAAGTTGAGTGATATCGGCAACCGTGATATTGTTGTTATCCTGGCTCACTAACTCTAGAGTGTCTCCGGCTCCCACTTCGCCCTCTTGCAAAACACGGAAGTAAAATCCGGTTCGACGACTTGCGAGAAATTGTTTAACCATATCCGGTCGCCCAAACCGAATCCCCAGTTTGTAGCAGGGTAGGCGAGGTTGTGTGACCATTAGGTGAACATCGCCAATACGAAAACGATCACCAATATTTACTTCTGTTTCTTTTAGTCCAGTTGTCGTGAAATTTTCACCAAAGATGCCTAGCGGTAGCTTTGGGTGAGGTAATTCACTTCGCCAGGCATCGTAATGCTCGAACGGATAGACATAGACTGCTTTGTCTAATCCTCCATGAACAATTAGATCCGCTTGCCGATCGCCTTTTAAATTAAGCGATTGCACCATCACCCGTTCGCTGACTGGCTCTTTGAAAATTCCAGTTGTAATTGTTTTCCCTTTCCAGGTGACTTCACGTGGAAGTCCTATGTTGACAGAGATTAGTTTCATCTTCAGCTCCCAAGTTTTGGATGGCATAGATCGCAGCAGTCTATATCTCCCTTCGTTCGCAACAGATAAGATTAGATTTATTGCAAATGTTCGGTTTAATTAGCTTTTGTTTCTTGTTTCCGATTTTTGCAAAAAGTCTATTGATTTTGTGCGGACTTTGGAATATCGCTCAATTTCCTTTAAGAAAGTCCAACAGCACAGGATTCACCTGATCGGCATGAGTCCAATTGATGGCATGGGGACCACCCTGTATCACTACAAGGCGACTGTTTTTAATGAGCTGTGGCAGTCTCTTTGCGGTGGACTCAAATGGCAGGATTCGATCGGCATCCCCATGAATGATCAGGGTTGGCACATCAATGCGCGGCAGATCATCGCGGAAGTCGGTCAGCCAGGATGGCACACAGTCCAGAGTCCCCTTGACGGAAGCCCCTGCCGCGACATTCCAGCTCATCTGGATGGCTTCGTTACTAATGCGATCGCCGAGAAGCACATCCACGTTGAAGAATTCTTTGAAAAATGCGGACAGATAGGCTGGACGATCTTCTACAATTCTCTTCATAATTCCGTCGAAAACGCTTTGAGGAACCCCATCCGGGTTATTATCTGTCTTCACCAAGAAGGGTGGCACCGGAGCCATTAACACAGCTTTACTGACGCGATCTGAGCCGTACTTGCCGAGATAGCGAGTCACTTCGCCAGTTCCCATCGAGAAGCCAACTAGCACGGTATCGCGCAGGTCAAGTTCTGTCATGAGCGTGTTCAAATCCGCAGCGAAGGTGTCGTAGTCATAGCCAAATGACGGCTGGCTGGAGTTGCCGAAGCCTCTGCGATCGTAAGTTATGACCCGATAACCCGCTTCCAGCAAAACCGCCACTTGTTTCTCCCAGGAATGACCGTTCAGAGGAAACCCGTGGATTAGCAGAACGGGTTGACCGGCTCCGAAATCTTCGTAGTAAATCTCGATGCTTGCAGAGTTTTCTTTACCAACGGTAACGTAAGGCATTAGAGTCTCCTTTTTATGAATTGGTTTGTTATTTCAAGCTGCCGGCTCAGATAAAGAAGGCGCTCATGGTGTCAACGTTAGACAAAAATTCACTTTTCTACAGGCCATACTGTCAGAAGCCTTTGTTTACACGCAAGCGACTTAATTTGAGATCGCTGAAAGTGTTTGCTGTGAAACGCAACCTGCAGCTTTGATTAAATCGGCTGCCTTCTCACCAATCATGATCGTCGGTGCGTTCGTATTACCTGTGGTAATTGTTGGCATGATGGAGGCATCCACAACACGCAACCCCTCAACCCCATGTACTCGTAGTTCGGGGTCTACAACTGCCATTGGGTCAGTGCCCATTTTGCAAGTGCCCACCGGATGCCACACTGTACTGCAAGTTTCCCGGACGTAAGCAACGAGTGCTGCATCACTCTGCTTATCAGAACCCGGAGCGATTTCCTTACCGCGAAACTCATCCAAAGCACTTGCACCGAACAAGTTACGGAGTAATTTAATCCCGACAACGAGCTTTTGCACATCAGCTTCACTTTGGAGAAAGTTCATTTGAATCATCGGTGCGTCTTTGGGGTCGGGGGAACGCAAACTGACACTGCCAAGGTTTTGGGGATGAGTCAAACAAACGAAACTTGTGAATCCTAAACCCGAGTGGGCATAACCAGGCGGTACCAACACAGTGGGACCGAAAAGAAACTGTAAATCTGGCGCAGCATCCAGATTCCCTTCGGTATGCAAAAACAGGCCAGCTTCACCGATACTACTGGTGCTTGCCGTGTGTAAATCCTGAGTTGCCTCGTGTGTCACAGACACGACAGGGTGGTCTTGGAGGTTTTGACCGACTCCAGGCAAATCAGCCACTACCGGAATTCCCAAGACTTTCAGGTGTTCTGCATCCCCAATGCCGGAAAGCATCAGCAGCTTGGGCGAATCGAACGCGCCAGCACTTAAAATCACTTCCCGCTCGACCCGAACCTGGTGCAGCGTACCCTCATGCAGATATTCCACCCCAACGGTGCGGGTACCCTCAAACAACAATCGAGTTACCGACGCTCCTGTTGTTACAGTCAAATTGGGACGATCGAGAATGGGGACAAGAAAGGCAGCAGCAGCACTGTGTCGCTTACCATCCTTGATGGTCAACTGATAGAGTCCTGCTCCTTCCTGCTGCATCCCATTGACATCAGGATTGTGGTCATATCCGAGTGTCACCGCTGCGTCTACAAAGCGTTGGGATACCACAGCAGGCGCAATCAGATCCGTGACACTCAACTCTCCATCGACCCCGTGAAATTCGGACGCGCCTCTCTGCTGGTGCTCGGATTTCTTGAAGTATGGCAAAACATCGTGGTAACTCCAACCGGGATTCCCCAATGACTGCCAGTGGTCATAATCGTGAGAATTGCCCCGCATATAAATCATGATATTAATCGAACTGCTGCCCCCCAGAACTTTGCCACGGGGACAAAAGATTTTGCGGTTATTCAGGTAGGGTTCGGGTTCCGAGAAATATGCCCAGTCCACCTCTGAGCCTAGTAGACTAAGGCATTGGGCCGGGATGTGAATCTCTGGTTTTGTATCCGGGTTGCCCGCTTCCAGAAGTAACACCGTTGTGTCACTGTCTTCTGTCAGACGGTTGGCGACAACGCATCCTGCCGAGCCGGCACCAATCACAATGTAGTCATAGTGAGTCATAAAATTCTTTTCCTCTGTTGCGTGGAATAGATGTGCTATGTTCTTGTAGCAGTGGAGGGTAAGGTTCCAGGCGGACCAAGGGTTTCATCGCCCATCTAGGCGGAATGCGCGCAAGCAGGGCCATGTCCAGTGTTTCTGTCTCATCCCGCATCCCCATTGCTTTAATCAGCCGAGCCGGCCCGCTTGGCGCATTGACGACTAACCCGCGTGCTGGCTTATCGCTGAACACGGCGACCATCTGTGGTGTGCCAACAGGAATCATGATGTTGTCACCACCACTCAGCACGACCTTGTTCTCACCAGCCCATACCGTGAACTCCTCTTCGAGTACATATAGGAGTTGGCAATAGCCCGTGTAGCGATGAAGGGGTGTCTGTGAGCCAGGAAGCGAGTATTCTTCGATCAGATCGTACTGACCTGCGGTAGTTGTGTAGTCGGCAACGATAGTGAGGCGAGAACCAAACAACCAGAGTGATTGTGACATGAGATTGCTCCTTTCTCGTTTTGGATAGGTATAAAGTTGAGGTTTAATAGCTGTACTAATCAGAGCGGTCAATCGCTGCAAAGGTGCGATCGCCGGAGCGTAGGTCGAGTTCTGTCATCCCGGCTTCAAATATTTCTCAAACCATCTCAAGGCAGTTGTACTTGCAATCTTGAAGCCCTCTCCCTGGAAGCCGTCAAAGTGTCCGCCCTTCAAGATTGTGAGAGATTTCGGCTCCATCGCCCGCGCATGGACATCGGCGGTTAAGTCGGCAGGTGAAAGAAAGTCCTTCTCGCCCGTAATCAGGCATAGCGGGGTGGGAAAGATCGCCTCAAGGTGAGGAACCGGTTCGTAATAGAGACAGTGTTCAATCGATTCAAAGGAGATTCGATTCTCCCATCTTCCTTGGCTTGCGCTTTTGTTCGATTCAACCCAAGTGAACGCATCGGGTGTCGCAAGGAAGCTGGGTTCACCGGGTGGGGCAACCAACGGGAGGTAGCTCATACCATTTTTTTAAAGATGTGATAGAGATAAAGAATGTAAAATCCAAGACCATCCGGTGAGAAAACAAATGACGCG
>NZ_JAUBQS010000093.1:0-16220 GCF_036701355.1 Microcoleus sp. Pol12B3 | reverse complement strand
CCTCATCTTTTTTCACATTTTTACTAGCTTTTTCATTTTAGCCCTTTTTCATATATTTGCAAAAGTGAGATGCACCCAATTTGGATGAAGTGCGCGACCCAAATGTGAAATATCCGAATCAGAAAAAGAACGGCAAGATTAAAGTAAACTTAAAAGGCAAAAATCCGACGGATGTTTGGCAGTTCCCAAAAGTTACGTCGGGGAAAAACCGAGCTTCAAAAGAACGCACGCCTCACCCCGCTCAATTTCCTGTTGCTGTTGTCGATCGCATCATCAAGTCTGCATCAAATTTAAACGACATTGTTTTAGATCCGTTTATGGGTTCCGGTACTACAGCAATTGTGGCTCTGGGTTTGCAGCGTCAAGTTATTGGATTTGAAATTAGGGCTGATTACTGTGAGATTGTCGCTAGTAGAATAGATATTTTTTTGACGGACAAGGAACTCACAGAAGCACAGTTATCTTTATTCTAAAGTTGGTAATTGCAGCAATTTATAAACTTTAACTATTTTATAGATTGGTATCAAATAGAACGTTGGAGGTTAAGTAAAGCGATCGCTGAACACTCAGCGGCAATCTCGCTTGGCTAGCTTACTGAAGCCGATAATTGCTCAAAAAATTAGGAATGTCTGCCTAAATTCATAAGTCCTGCGCCTTGAAAAATCAAATTTTACGAGAATGCAAAACACTCGTTTCACATTCTCGGCAGCAGTAACGCAAGCAGCACCCAAAGCCCCCAGAACCTGCACAAAACTCAAAAACAATGGTTGAAATCCGAGCAGGGTTCCCAAGAAGTCCAGGGAATGATTATTGTCACTCCGATGCTTGATGGCGTTGCCATCAACAAGTATTTTCCGGACAGACTGTTGAGAATGGATGGGCGGGTATGAATGACTAGCACAACCAGCGATACAGAGATTATTTTTACCTCTGCATCCGTTCAACTCCCGATCGATTGCTTGAATAGTAACTGCGAAGTCACAACACCAACCTGGAAAGAAATAGAATCCACGTCTCTACTCCCTCAAAAGGAACTGCAAGATCGGGAATGGCAAGGAGATTAAATTGATAGACCGCTAATTTGGGATTTACGGCATCGCTTTTTTTTGTATTATTCTATAATGTTAAAGCCTTTTTTATTGCTTTCTTGTAGGTAATGGTACTGTTGTCATGAATTTTTACGATGTTTCGATCGCCTTTGTCTGTCAAGCGTTCGGTAGAAAAAGACGATAGGATTCGCTGTCTATCAGAATTCTGAAGCCCAGCCACATCAGCACAAAAGGGAAAATCTTGCTAGCATAACGGCTGAGAATCAAAGCAATACCAGGTAGATGCGTCAGAGTATAGGACATAAACAGCCAGCAGCAAATAAAAAAATAGCAAATCGGTACGATCACAGCCAGATTTTGAATGCTGCTACTAGCAAATAGGGGAATATAGATGCCAAGATTGTTACCACCGTTAGAAATCGTGACTGCGGAAACGCGATAAGTCTGCGGATCGCGAATTATTTCCCAGAGCGATCGCTGCCGAGAATCAAATCCGCGAAATTTAGAGTTTCTTTTCAGATTATCTGACTTATCTTCGGCTGAATCATCCTTGTTAAGGTTGAGTAAATTATTCAAGCCAATTAGTATCGGCAAAATCCCCAGTAGCCCTGTCCAAGTTGAGGGAATTGCTAGCCCCAGCAAGAAACCAACTAAACTTACCATGATTAAGGCAGTGAACCCTATAAGCTCACCCACCACAATGTGTTTAGGACGAAAAGTACGATTAACCTCACTGAAGAAAGCCGTCAGATAAATGTTGTCGTCAAACGTTGTTGCGACAGCAACAGCCAGTCCGATCTTAATTGTTGCAATTAACCAATCCATTACCATCTCTCACTCAACACCTATCCGATCGCCGAAACTACAGATTTCTCAACCGCTGTGAAAAATCACCATAATCTCGGTATGATAACGTGAGTATCGCATATTGGGTGTAACAAGCGAGCAAATTTGGTAGTTTATCCGTATCAAGCGGTGCTTCGACTTGAGCCCCATCTTCAATTCATCCAAGAATGTCCATCACCTGTGTTTATCAAAGGAGTCATTATGATTAGCCGTTTGATTGACCTTCTGCCTAGAGGCGCAGGTCAAAATATCTTACGGTCGCTCAGTTCGTCGGCCACTCGCAGATCTGCCGCCTATCGGTTTGCAGGTCTGTTTTGTATCGGCCTGGTCTCGGTTTTGGTCTTGAGTCTGGCTTTTGACAGTCATGCTGTTGCCGCTTCTGCCTCTGGCAATGTAGTCTCCCCTGTAGTAAGTCAGGTAAATCAGGTCAAATTGCCTAAAGACTCAACAATCCGGTTACTAGAAACGGTGGGACTGTTCGTGGGGGGCATACTTTTCTGTGTAGTTTTGGATCGCTGGTTTTCTAACCGTTCTGCTCATTCGGGCAACACACCCTTAGCTGAGCAAGCGCGGCGGCTCAAGCAACTCAAAATCGGTTATCCAGAGGGTATGACAAATCTGGAAGTCCTGCGCGCTCAAGGTTTGCTCGAAAGCCGTTTGCGACCATTTGGGCTGAGTGTTACTTGGACAAGCTTCTTATCAGCTTCTGCTCTGATAGAAGCACTGAGCAATGGGACGATCGATTTCTGCGGTGGCGGTGGTACGGCCAGCATCTTCTCGCAAGCAGCAGATCATGTGTTTGTGCGGGTGGCTAAAGAAAAATATACTGCTCCCAAAGGTCAAGCGATTCTAGTACCAGAAGATTCGCCAATTCAGACGGTTGCCGACCTGAAGGGTAAAAAGATAGTTTTTGACAAAGGCTCAAGCGCCCATTATGTGCTGGTGCGAGCACTGGCAAAAGTAGGATTAGAGTTTAGTGACATTGAGCCAATTTATCTGACCCAGCCACAGGCGCTGCCCCTATTCCGCGCGGGTGAGGTCGATGCTTGGGTGATTTGGGTTCCCTACACGACAACTCAAGTCCGAAGTGCTTATCCAGGGCGCTCGATTGCAGACTTAGAGAGCATCTTTGGTGACAAAGCCTCTTTAGAAGTTCCGACCTATTACTACGCGATTCCAGAGTTGGTACGCGACTATCCCGACTTGCTCAAGGTGATTTTAGAAGAGGTAAATGAAGCGGGAGCTTGGGCTAAGAAACAGGAATTAGAAGCTGCTGTGCGATTGGCAGAACACCATCAAATAGATCCATCCATTGTAGAAATTTTACAGCAACGTAGTGCCGAACGCGCTATTATCCCGATCGACGACCAATCGCTCACGGCCCTACAGCACCAGGCAAATATGTTTAGAGATTTAGATCTGATTCCTGAGCGGGTGAATGTGAAAGATGGAACCTATAGTTTGCAGACCAAGCAAAACTGGACTTATTAATCTGAGAATTATACTCGAGTGTAATTTTTGTCTGATATGACCTATGTTTTTTTTAGCACAAGTCGGTAAAATATCAGCTCTGTTTGGGTTTCCGGCGGGGTTGTCACTCCGCCATCGGCAAACCTACATCTTGATTAGCTGCATTGTCCGCATTTTGCCTAAAAAAAAGCCCTCAACTTTGTGAGGGCTTTGCGATGCCAGGAACGAGACTTGAACTCGTGACACGTGGATTTTCAGTCCACTGCTCTACCAACTGAGCTATCCCGGCTTGTTTTTTCGCGCTTTACTATCTTAGCAGACACATACAGAATTTAGCAAGCACTTTTCTCAATTAATTTTCGATCGCCCGGAACCGCCCGCCTGTAAGCTAAAAGCTGCAACCTAAAATCCAAAAATCGCAATGGCACAGCAACATCTGGACAGCGGGAGTAAGAGTCTGCTTGTCTTGGGCATAATTTGGCTGCTGGGGGCAATTAGCGATCGCCTCTGGTTTGCCCTCGATCGATCTGTCCCGGCGTGGGATCAAGCAGAATACCTGACTAGCACCCTGAAATACTTGCAGGCGTTGCAGCATCCTCAGTGGCTTTCCGGGGAGTGGTGGACAAACTTCTGGCTGCTTTCGACGAAAATTCCGCCCTTGGCATACATCTTAACGGTTCCGTTTCTTCAGGTTTTCGGTACTGGGGGCGATCGGGCAACCCTCGTTCATTTATTATTTAGTGCAATTCTCCTCGCCTCAGTCTACAGTCTGGGCGTCCAATTATTTAACAGGCAAGTCGGTTTGTGGGCCGCTGCAATTTGCGTTTTGTTACCGGGACTTTATCGGTTCCGCTTGCAATTTTTACTCGACTATCCCCTCACTGCTGCGATTACTTTTGCTTTCTATTGTCTGACAATGTGGAAGGCTTCTGAAGGAACGAGGAAGAAGGAAGAAGGAAGAAGGAAGAGAAATCAAGGAAGAGAAATCAAGGAAGATTTTCCCCATTCTCCGGATCTCCCCCTCTCCCCCTCTCCCAATCTCCCCCTCTCCCCGTCGTCTTTCTTTTGGGCGATCGCCTTTGGACTTTCTCTCGGCTTATCAATATTAGTTAAACACACTACAGTCTTATTTCTATTTACCCCGATTGTCGGGTTGGCTGTTGGTGCGGTGCGACAAAAAGCTTGGGGAAGATTAGGTCAATTAACTGGTGCTTTGTTGCTGTCGGTGGCGGTGTTTGGTCCGTGGGCGAAAACCAATTGGCTGTTAATTTTGACCGGGGGAAAACGGGCAACGCTGGATTCTGCGATCGCCGAAGGAGATCCGGCCCTCAATACGATCGACGCTTGGATTTACTACGCTCAACACTTACCCGAACACGTTTCTTGGCCTCTGTTACTTGTTCCCTTAGTAGGATTAATACTTTATTGGCGTCGCCGGCAAGATAGTTCGTCAATCTTACACCTCAACTCCTGTCAGTGGCTGGCTGTTTTCTGGGGAGGAGCTTATTTAATTAATTCTCTAAATATCAACAAAGACGACAGATATGTGATACCTTATTTGCCAGTTTTATCTATTTTCTTAGCCTACTGTTTAACGCTGTGGCCTTCTCGGTGGGGACGACAAATTCGCTGGGGTACAATTGGCTTGGCAATTCTGGCGATGCTGTTCCATATGTGGCCGCTGGGAGGTGTTTTTGGACATAGCTTAGTCCAAATTATCAGTCCCGGCAATTCTAACTATCCTTACTTGGGGAAAGAGTGGCCGCACCGAGAGGTAATTGCCGAAATTATTGATAGGGAACCTTATTTGCAATCTACTTTAGGCGTGTTGCCTTCGACGCCGGAAATTAACCAGCATAATTTGAATTTTTACGGTGCTTTAGCGAATTTTCAGGTTTACGGGCGGCAGGTAGGAACGAATTTAAAAGAAGTGCCGCAAGATGTGCGATCGCTCTCTTGGTTCGTAACTAAAAGTGGCCCGCAAGGTTCGATTCGCGAACGGATTAAAAAAGCTCAAAATGCCGCCGTAACCGCAATTGAAAAAGGCGATCAATTTCAGTTAGAAAAAACTTGGATTTTGCCAGATTATACTAATTTAAATCTTTATCGGAAGCGAGTGCAGCCTGTCGAAATACAGCCGTTGAATGAAGCGCGATCGCAAGTACAATTAGATCGAGTTACTGTGGCTGCAAAAGCAGTTCCCGGAGTCGCGCTACCCGTTACTTATACTTGGTCTGGGCCTTGGCAGCAGTTGCAGTCTGGTTTAGTGTTGGTAACGTGGCAAAATCAGCAGTCTGGCAATATTCCACCGGGACAGACTTTCAGGATTTTACACGATCGCGCGATCGGCCAGGCGACTTTGCATCCGGGGATGCTGGAAGCGGATAAATTTGCTGTGGGGTTTCGAGTTGTCGATCGCACGGCGATGCTTCCTCCTGCTAATATTGCACCGGGAACTTACAATTTACAAGCTA
This sequence comes from Microcoleus sp. Pol12B3, assembly GCF_036701355.1. NCBI lineage: Bacteria > Bacillati > Cyanobacteriota > Cyanophyceae > Oscillatoriales > Microcoleaceae > Microcoleus > Microcoleus sp. Pol12B3. Next base: position 10,381 of record NZ_JAUBQS010000093.1, on the reverse strand, counting down.
CTTATCTAAATCGTAAAACCGGTGAAACTTATCCGATTAATGTGCCGGCAGTTGGTGTTAAGATCGAGGCAGAGCCTCTGGATATGCGTTTCCAGGCAGAGCCTGGAAACGAGGATAATAAAGATAAGCCTGAGTTAGATTTGGTGACTCAATTGCGGGTGATGGCGGTTAATTTACCCAAAGGGTTGCCAGGTTTAGAACCCGTGTTCGAGCAGATTGGGCGCATCAATCAGTACGATCCAATTCAAGATTATACCGTGCAAGCGGAACAATCGTTAGAGTATCGGTTGCAGCAGGAACCAAATAATCTAGAATTGGCTTATGCTTTGGCATTTTCTAGAGTATTGCAGCAGAATGTCAAAAGTGCGATCTTCGCCTTAGAAAAAGTCACTCAACTAGACTCAAAAAACCCTTACGCTTACGCCTATCTCGCTTTCGTACACCTGTACGGCTGGCATCCCATAGCCGCTCAAACAGCCTTAAAACCTGCTCTCGCTCTCAACTCCAATCTACCGGAAATTAGAGTTTTAAACGGTGTAGCCGCTCTGATGCAAGGTAATCTCATTCAAGCATGGCAAGATTTGCAATACTTAAAAAAACTCAAAATTTAACACTCCCTTTTATTGTGGCACGGGCGCCCAGCCTCTGCTTCACTTGTGCTTCCGAATCGGTAAAAAAAAGAAAACCAATGAACAAACCAAGAATTGTCTCTCTAATTCCCAGTGCCACAGAAATTGTAGCGCTTTTAGGATTAACCGACGCCATTGTGGGCCGTTCCCACGAATGCGACTATCCCCCAGAAATCCAAAATTTACCTGTTTGCACTCAGCCTAAATTCAATCCTGAAGGAACTAGCAGCGAAATTCACAACCGCGTAACAGAATTGTTGCAAAATGCCCTCAGCGTGTATAAAGTAGAAATAGATACTTTGGAAAAATTGCAGCCGACTCACATTATTACTCAAGCTCAATGTGAAGTCTGCGCTTGTTCTCTAACAGAGGTTGAACAAGCGGTAAGCACGCTGCTGGTAAATAGCAAGCCGGAAATTATTTCTTTGCAGCCGAATCTGCTAGCAGAAATTTGGACGGATATTCAGCGAGTTGCTGATGCTTTGGGCGTAAATGGCAAAAGTGCGATCGACCTTTTGCAGTCCCGCATCAATGCTATTATCTCCCAAACACAAGCATCATCTATTCTTACAACAAAAGAGAGACTTCCCAAAGTAGCTTGTATCGAGTGGATTGAGCCTTTGATGGCTGCGGGTAACTGGATTCCCGAATTAGTGGCAATGGCGGGAGGCAATTCGCTGTTTGGAATTGTCGGGGAACATTCCCCTTGGTTAAAATGGGAATCGCTAGTAGAAGCTAATCCCGATGTAATTATTTTCATGCCTTGCGGCTTTGATTTAAACCGCACTCGCAGCGAAGCAATGCAGATAAGTAAATACGCAGAATGGCCTAAGTTGCAAGCAGTAAAAACTGGGAAAGTTTACATAACTGATGGCAATTCTTACTTTAATCGGCCGGGACCGAGATTGGTTGATTCGTTAGAAATTTTAGCAGAAATTCTCCATCCCGAAATCTTCGATTTTGGCTATCGGAGTAAGGGTTGGCAGCCCTTTTTGTCAGTACCCGCAGCTAGCTAAAGCTTTATTTATATTAATTCTCAATTGCCTGCCATACAAATAAGGACACAACAATGTTGTGTCCTTATTTCGCCTTCATTTAACCGAATCTGACATCAATTGATGCAAAAACCGCTAGTCTTACTTCACATCAGGGGGCATCAGCACCTTGTCAATTACGTGAATAACCCCGTTGCTAGCTTTGATATCAGCTTTCACAACATTAGCGCCGCCGACAGTAACTTTGCCTGTGCTAACTGCCACCTTCAGCGAGCTCCCTTCAACACTTTTAACATCGCCGGATTTCAGGCTAGTAGATAAAACCGAACCCGGAACAACGTGGTAAGTTAAAATCTTAGTAAGTTTGGCTTTGTTTTCCGGTTTGAGCAAATTCTCCACCGTTCCTTTTGGCAAAGCAGCAAATGCCGCGTCAGTCGGAGCAAAAACAGTGAAAGGACCTTTGCCTTGTAAAGTTGTAACCAAACCTGCCGATCCCAAAGCCTTTGTCAGCGTCTTGAATTGAGTGTCGCCAGATGCAATAGCAACAATATCCTTACCAGCGGCAGTTGGTGCCTCTGAAGTGCCAGTTGGTGCCGGTGAAGCAGCGGTTTTCACCTTTCCTGGAACTTGTTGAGTTTGAGTTGCATTAGCAACATTGGTGTTGGAGGTGATGTGAGCCCAAGCCGGGAAACCAATCAACGCGCTAGCGCCGATTACTCCTGCGAAACCGGTCAGTTGTTTCATCCAGCTAGGTAAATTTTGATTTTTCATTTCGCTTGCATTTCCTTATGAGATAAAACAGTGAACATGAATTGTTATGTTAGCCAAATCTCGACAAAAGGCAAGGTTGCCAGAGGCTAAGATAGCAAGAAAATTCTCTTGCATCCCCGATCGACCAAAACTTCCTTACTATAACGCAAGCTAATAAATCTGGCATCAACCGTTAAATCTGTAACTCAAAACCTCAATCACCGAACCAGTTTGGGGTAAGTCAGCAGATTTGATCGAAATCGTGTCATTATTCACTCGGCGCACCGGCGTACCATCCATCAGCGCCAAGAATTCATCTAGCGGCACCAAATCGCACGCAGCAGCATCGGCGGCTTGGGTTTTGAAATGTGTCGGAATCACCATCTTTGGTTTGAGAAGTTGCAAAGTTTGCTTCGCTTCCGCCGGAGTGTAAGCTTTGGGCCCGCCGCCCACGGGAATCAGCACTACATCGGGCCGCCCGATCAAGATTTGCTCTTCAATGCCGATCGGGCCAGCAACTCCGCCCAAGTGTAAAATCTTAACGCCCGCTTGCTGCCACAGCCAAGCCACGTTGACCCCAAATCGCCTTCCTCCCTCACGGTCTTTTTCCGTCCGAATCCCTTGAATCCGCAGCCCGTTAGACCTGTAAGCCCCTGGCTCGTACAAAAGGCCGGGATTGCCCGCAAATCCGTCGATCGCCCCTTCATCGAGCAATCGGCTGCTAATCAGAATCAAATCTGTTTGCACTTTAGGAGAGCGATAGCCTGCGGTACAGCCTAGGGGGCGAAAAGGATTCACCAGCACCCTCGCACCGCCTCCGGCGAACAAGAAGCAAGTGTGGCCCAACCACTGAACCGACAAAGAATCAGCAGTTTGAGCTTGATAGCTTTCCCATCCAGATGGTAAACCAGTTGCTAAAGCTGCTAGCAAACCCGTCTGTGCGTAACGTATTAATTGTCGCCGTTTCATCTTGTGGTTGGGGTTGTCGGGTGTTGGTCGTTTGTTGTTATACCACAAAACACAGTCAGTCGATTTTAGATTTTAGATTTTAGATTTTAGGTTTACTTGCAGCATTGAATCTAGAATCTCGAACAGGAATCTAAAATTTGGGGTTCACCACGACAGGAATGGGGGGCTTGTATCCTTTTTGGGGCGGTTCAGGTGCGAAAATGTGTACCCTACTCTCACCGTAAGGTGCTATAAGAGCGATCCCTACAAATTCATAGAAATTCAACTAAAGTCTTTCCAAGAAATTTCGCAATAATTGCTTTCCGGCGGTCGTCAAAATACTTTCCGGGTGAAATTGTACACCTTCAATGTGCGGATATTCCCGGTGTCGCACACCCATAATAGTTCCGTCTTCAACCCAAGCCGTAATTTCTAACACTTCTGGACAACTCTGCTTTTCAATTACCAAACTGTGATAGCGAGTTGCAATCATCGGCGATTCCACGCCCTGAAAAACTCCGACTCCTGTGTGTTCTACCTGAGAAGTTTTGCCGTGCATCAACAGGGGTGCAGAAACAATTTTGCCGCCGAATACTTGACCGATACTTTGATGTCCGAGGCACACTCCTAAAATTGGTAAAGTCGGACCCAATTCTTTGATTAATTCCAGAGAAATTCCCGCATCTTCCGGCCGCCCCGGGCCTGGAGAAATCACCACGGCGGCAGGCTGTAATTGGCGAATTTCTGCTAAAGAAATTTGGTCGTTGCGGTAGACTTGCACTTCGCTTGCTACGGGCAACTCAGCACCGAGTTCTCCTAGATACTGTACCAAATTGTATGTAAAACTGTCGTAGTTATCGATGACTATAATCACGGGTTAAGTTAGATTTTAGGTTTTAGATTTTAGATTTTAGGTTAACTCGCTGTCTGAAAGCAAGGGTTTCAAGATTTTAGATAGATGCCGAAGATAAAAATAGCTGCAATATAGACGAATAAAACTAAAAATCTCAAATTGGTCATCTAAAACCTAAAATTTGCCATCGCCCAATAAGTTACTAACGGGCGATCGCAATTTGAACGACTGCCCACAAAGGAGGCACCAGAAGTGCAGTACCGACGATGAGCGCAGCCATTGCCGATACCAGAACCGCTCCGGCACCGCAGTCTTTGGCAATTTTGGCTAGTTCGTGGTAGGATTGCCCGACTGTCAAGTCTACCACCGATTCGATCGCCGTATTCAACAGTTCCATGGCTAAAACTATGCCAATGGTGACGCCGATCACAGATATTTCTACAGGTTTCAGTTGCAAAAATAGCCCTAGTCCGATCGCCAAAGTGCCTATAACTGTGTGAATCCGAAAATTGCGCTGAGTTTCAAAAGCATAACTCAGACCCCCCCAAGCGTATCTAAAACTCGTAGCTAAGCTAGATGCGATTTTCCAGGACAGCTCTCGGTTGTATTTCAAGGCTTTTTTAGGCTCGTGGACTGTCTGGCTAGAAGAGTCTTGAGGCATGGGCAGAAACTGTGCGACTTGTGATGAAATTGAGGGTCTATCTAGTGTCATAAAGAACCAACTTTAATTTACAGAGATGAATGAAAGCTAAACTTTTCAAATTAACTTCATCAAGTCTAAGTAACTTTTCTAAGTTTTTACTAAAGTTCTGGTTTAATTTCAGAAAGTTATGTTGGGCTTGACATGATTTGTTAAATAACCATCAACTTCAGTTATGCTGTTTGGATCGTAAGACCGATCGCCCGCAGCAATGTTTCCTGTCGATCGAGCATTTGAGTCAGACTTTCTTCATCCGGGTGATCCCAGCCCAAAAGATGCAGAAAACCGTGGGCTGCTAGCCAAGCTAGTTCGGTCTTCAGGGGATGTCCTTGCTGCTGGGCTTGTCGGTTAGCTGTATCGATCGAGATGACGATATCACCCAAGTATAGGGGTTCCGATGACTGCATTTCCTCTAGCTGAGGACAGTCTACCTCTAAAGCTGCGAAAGCTAGTACATCGGTCGAGCGATCGAGCTGGCGGTACTGGAGGTTGAGGGCTTGCATCTCCGTATCGGCGGTTAAACGCAGACTGACTTCGTAGCCCGGGGCCGCTGGCACATCCGCCGCCTGTTTTTCCAGCCAAACGCTGAACCAATTTTCCCAGGTTTCGGCTGAAATCTCCCCGCTGGCTGCACTCTCAGGGAGGTTGGAAGCGTCGGCTGACTGCTGGGCGATCCCGTAACAGTCTTCGACGTTCACCTCGATTAACATTTTTTTGCTCTCCTGTCAAGGCATATATTCAATTTCTTTACAAATTCCAATTGCGCGATCGAACGGCAGGGGATTTTGCTGTTGCTGGAAAGATACAGTAATCTGTTAGAGATTGCAACAGGCAGGCAGAACAATCAGCTTAACTCCCGATTAAGAAATATCAAAAACATCAACAGAAATTAGAGGCTGATTGTTGACATCCCCGATTAAGAATTGAAATAGCGATCGAGAAAAGCCAAACCGACGAGCACGCCTAAAAGTCCGGCGGCTGTCAAGGCAAAATGAAACAGAGAAGTCGCCCGCTTGCGAACCATATTCCGCATCGCCAGCTTGACATAACTCGGTGGAGGTGCAGTGTTTGTCGGCGCTGTCTGGGTTTCGGCGGACTCTTCGGAGGCGGGAATTGCTGAGGGAGGTTGACTCATAAGGGTTAGTTTAGAAGGTTAACAGAGAGGCTGCCGAGAACAGACTCGCCCCGATGGTAACAAATATGTAACGTTTTGTGTAGGTGTTTTTAGTTTTTTGAGCCTCGCCACCCTATATTTTTGTAGGGGCCGGTTCGCCGACATCAAAAACCACCAAAAATTATCATAAACCCGCCCCATACCAGGGAAGAATCTACTTTCCTTATCCCTTTAACCCTCTTTCCCGCAACAAAGCATCCGCCCAAGCAGCATCTGATTCTGAAAGCGGCGGAACTGTATCGCAACTGTAATCGATCGTAAAATCATATCCCGCGCGATCGTATACTGTATTCAGCAACGCCTGCAAATCCACGATCGGCTCGACATCGGGCGATCGCAAAGGCAAAGGAAAAGACGGAATGGCATCTGAGAGATTAAACAAGTATAAATCTGCCAAGGGTCTTTGATTTGCCCGACTCACTAAAATCCGATAACTAGCTGCAATATTATTTTCTAAAATAGGCAGAGGTTCCCAACCCCGCAACAAGTCAATTTCAACGAAATGAGTGCGACTTCCGAACACCTTATCTCGCTTTTCTTCATACATTTCGCGCCCTTTACCCGGACGTTTATTTGCAGGTGAAAGCACCTCAATCACTGTCACAACTTCCTTAGCGGTCATATCTATAACCTCTAAATACCCTTCTCTAACCTCCTCTGACATGGGTAATGTAACTTTCAAAGGTACGCTAGTTAGTGCGGCGACAGCGGCATTAGAGGTAATTGAATTTCTGGGAGTGGGATTGCGCTGAATAGAAACATCAGGAATCCCGACTAACAGAGATTGTTGCCCCTTAATTTCATAAATTCGCTTTTCAATTGCAATCCGGTATTTTGGCACCAGTTGAGGAACCAATGACTCCTGAATCATACCAATCAGCAAGTGATGGACTTCTGACCAAAAATCAGGATGTTCTAAATAAGGATTCATCCCAGGAAAAGGATTAGGCATGAGCGTACTTTCCCTTTACCACTACTATTTTAGCCGCTAGATTAGAAAAACGCAGACAATATCAAACTATCATCTGCGTTAATCCGCGTGCATCTGCGGTTAAAATTCCCTAAAAATCGCCGTAACTACTAATCGCCCCCTGCAACCTCCCAATCACTTCATCAACCGAAATCGCCCCCAACTCCCCAGAAGCCCGAGTCCGAATATTCAAACTATTCGCCTCAACCTCCTTCGCACCCACAACACCCATCACCGGAATTTTATCCTTCTCAGCATTGCGAATCAACTTGCCCAAACGCTCGCTATCCTCATCAGCTTCAGCGCGAATATTGAGCGCCTTCATCTTCGCTGCCACTTCCTTCGCAAACGGCAAAAACTCCGCGCTGACAGGCAACAACCGCACCTGAATAGGTGCTAACCACAGCGGAAAATCCCCCGCATACTGCTCGATCAAAATCCCGATCAAGCGTTCCAAGGAACCGAAAGGAGCGCGGTGAATCATCACCGGACGCTTGCGAGTGCCGTCTTCAGCAACGTATTCCAAATCAAAACGTTCTGGCAAATTGTAATCTACCTGAACTGTTCCTAATTGCCATTCTCTATCCAAAACATCTTGGAAAATGAAATCGAGTTTTGGCCCGTAAAAAGCGGCCTCCCCAATTCCCTCAAAATAATTCATTCCCAAAGTTTCCACCGCGCGGCGGATTGCACCTTGAGCCTTTTCCCAAGCTTCATCGGAACCGATGTATTTCTCTAAATTGTTCGGATCGCGGAAACTCAAACGCGCCTTAAAGTTTTTCAGTTGCAGACTCTTGAATACTGACAGAATCAAATCCACCACATTTAAAAATTCTGCATCCAATTGTTCCGGCGTTACAAATAAGTGGGAATCATCCACCGTAAAGCCGCGCACCCGCGTTAAACCGCCCAATTCTCCCGATTGTTCGTAGCGGTAAACTGTGCCAAATTCCGCTAAGCGCATCGGCAATTCTCGATAGGAACGCAATTCGCTTTTGTAAATCTGAATGTGAAAAGGGCAGTTCATCGGTTTCATGACAAAACCCTGTTCGTTTGCTGCCGCTTCTTCATCCTCCGCCATCAGCGGAAACATATCTTCTTTGTATTTTTGCCAGTGTCCAGAAATTTTGAACAAATCTACTCTGGCGATGTGGGGAGTCACAACTTGCAAATAGCCGCGCTTGATTTGTTCTTGTTTCAAGTAATCTTCTAAAATACTTCTCAAAACAGTGCCTTTCGGCGTCCACAAAGGCAAACCCGGCCCCACCGGATCGGCAAAGATAAATAAGCCTAATTCTTTGCCTAATTTGCGGTGATCGCGCCTTAATGCTTCTTCTTTACGGTGTTTGTATGCTGCTAATTGTTCGGGAGTTTCCCAAGCTGTGCCGTAAATGCGCTGTAACTGAGCTTTGGTTTCGTCGCCGCGCCAGTACGCGCCTGCTAGGCTTTCTAGCTCGATCGCCTTTGGATTCAACTCACTGGTATTTTCTAAGTGAGGCCCGGCGCACAAATCCCACCATTCCTCGCCCAAATGGTAAAGAGTAATTGGTTCGATCAAACCTTCTAAAATTTCTAATTTGTAAGGTTCGTTAATCTCCTTAATTCTGCGTTCCGCTTCCTCGCGGCTGACTTCTTCCCGAATTACAGGCAATTTACGGTTGATGATTTTGATCATCTCTTTTTTAATGGCTTTTAAATCCTGTTCCGTAAAAGGTTCGGGAGTGTCAAAGTCATAATAGAAACCGTTTTCAATCCAAGGGCCGATCGTTACTTGCGCCTTGGGAAATAACTTCTGCACCGCCATCGCCATAACGTGGGAGGTGGTGTGGCGAATTTTTTTTAGTGCCTCCGACTCACTCGTGCGGGGCAACTCAATCTTAACGGACTCTTCTGGAGGGGACATGGATTCTGAGCTAGACATCGGCTGAATTAGCAATTAATTTAGTTGCAGTTGCTTCTATCTTACTCAGATTGGGACAGCAAGCGCCGACTTCCGGCTGGGGGACACTCCGGGAAATTACAGCAACGGCCCGTCAGGGTTGCGACGTTTAGTACGTCCCGCACTCCGACTCTCAGAAACCGGGTTTTTTACTATTTGGGTGCGCTTTAACCCGTCTTGCCTGAAAAAACCCGTTTTCTAACCACCCGTGAGCTCGCAAACTAATTCGGCAGGATTTGGGGATTTCGACTCAAAAATCGCTGCTGACAAAATTAAATTTATTCACACCCACCTGCTAATTGTTGTTAAATCATTGAATTTTTGTTAAAAATATGTTACAGATTGTAAAGACCGTCTAAGATTATAATAAATAAATAACCCAATTTTGATCCATGCTTAATTCCAACTTGCCCGAATCAGAATTGCTCAAAGCTTTACTGGAACCGCTGTTAGAGGATTTCAATTACTGGTTCGAGCGATCGGCAAACCTCTTAGAAACTGAGGAAATTCCTTTTCTGAGCGGCGAAGAGCAATCTGACTTGGTGGCGCGAGTCAAACAGGCTCAGCAAGAAGTAGGCGCAGCTCAAGCTCTATTTCAAGCAACCGGAGGTCAAGTTGGGATTGAAACCGCAGCACTAATGCCGTGGCACAGACTTCTCGCCGAATGCTGGCAAGTATCGGCGCGTTTTCGCTCATTGCAGTCAGCTCCCCCTGGAAAATAAAAAGGCCTGTTCAAGTTCAACCCGCAGTCAAATCCCAAACCTTGGGAAATGTGGCCACCCACTTGACAACCTCAAACCGATTTCCAGTTAATAAGTTATTACTTGCTGAAACACATTTGTAAATTGCTGTGTGGCTGTTTAGCCCGGAGGAGAAAATAATGTTGCACCTGCTTTATATTTTAGCTTTTACCGTTCTAGCCTTTCTGGCAGTCGGTAACTTAATCCGCAGTCTAGTCACCGTAGGTATGGAGTCCCAGCGCCCTCAACAATTCAGGGCAAATAATCACTACGCATCCTATCCTCGCTCTCAATCTGTACCGCATCCAGAACTTTTAGACGAACACGGAAACGTTGTCAATGAGCCGCTGTTAGTGATGCGTTCGCTGACTGTGCAAGACGCCCGCGAACAATTAGATGCTCTCTACAAATCATCTCCGGGCGGCAACGACGAAGGGGGCGAACTAGCCTGATACAACCACAGCCACAGCATTTATACTCAGGCGCTATGCCTCAAAAAATATAGGACTTACACCCTAGGTGTCCGAAACTCTTTTTCTTCATAGATTTTTGCTGAAAATCGTTTCCGCTGGCATCGGAACAATCATTTTCCGAGTTCAGTGCGAGCTTATACCATTTTTTTAAAGATGTGATAGAGATAAAGAATGTAAAATCCAAGACCATCCGGTGAGAAAACAAATGAC